>JBDKIJ010000096.1:0-5480 GCA_039797155.1 Gemmatimonadota bacterium
ACCCCGAGGCGAATGCGATGCTGTCGTGCCGCAATCAATCGATCGAGCACAGCGCGTGGAGTGAAGACGGCCAACGCTACGGCCAACACGAGACTCATCGAGTAGCTCACCATGTCGTCGCGCGGAGCGATAAGAAGTCCAATGGCGACCACCAGCACACCCCACAGCAGCTGAATGCCCGCGTAGACAACGGGAGCAGCGGGCTGATCGAAGCCGGCACACGCCAGCGTGCGTGCGAGCCCGGCGCCGAGAAGGGGAGCGGGAAGTCGCCGCCCCAATGCCTGTACGTCCCGCAACACCCGCTCCATCCCAGCCGTGCGTCGTGCCCCAGACGCCGAGCGTACCTCTACCGTGCCCGACGGTGCACCCTGAGCGCGGCGAATGAAGACGCGCCGCTGGCGCTCGGCGAGTGCCGCGTAGAGCGCCACAGCTATCGCGAGTCCGAATGCAGTGACGAGCAGCCAAATCGACATCGGCTAGACCTCTATTGACGCCATACGGCGGAGAACGATGGTACCCATGCCGAGTGAGACGACGGCATACAGGATCATCTGCAGGCCGGCGCGGGTCTCGATCAGACTGTTGAGATAGGACGGATTGAGGACGCGAATGACGACGAACAGCAGCAGCGGCAGGACGGTGAGCACCGTGGCCGACAAACGCGACTCGGCGGTCAGGACCTCCACCTGATTCCGAAATTCCACGCGTTCGCGAATGATCTGCGCAATGTTGCCGAGAATCTCGGCGAGGTTGCCGCCGGTCTCCCGCTGAATCAGCAAGGCCAGGACGAACATCTGCGCGTCTATGGTGCCCAGGCGGTCCTGCAGGTTGGCGAGTGCCGTACGTGGATCGACACCGAGCCGTTGCTCATCGTGACAACGTTGAAAAATCGGCCCGACCGGCGCCGGCATCTCGTGCCCGATGAACTCCATGGCGGTTGGGACCGCGTAGCCGGCCCGCAGCGCATTGACGAGCATATCGAGCGCGTCGGGAAACTGCGCTTCTACCCGTCGCTGGTGTCGGCGCTGGCGCAACGAAACGAAGGAGAGCGCCGTCTGCCATAGGCTCCGCCAGCCGGTACCCGAGGCCGTCCGCAATACCGGCATGGCGTCAACGCCAGCCGTCGGAGCACCAGCCGATGCAGCGATCTGCTGCATCCGTTCTGCCACCTGCCGATCCGTTTCGAGGCGTTGCCGATTCAGCCACGCGAACCCCACCAGCATCAGGGCAAGCGCCGCGGCAGCAACGGACAGGGTCGTCCAGAGGAGGGGACTCATCTACCAGCCCTCCGACGATTCGGCAAAGAGTGTCGCAGGCAGATCGACCCCTGCCAGAGCCAGGCGATCGGCAAAGCGGGGGCGAACCCCCGTGGCTTCGAAGTGACCGACCACCCGCCCCGCCGCATCAATGCCCCGACGGCGGAATCGGTGAATCTCCTGCATCTGTAATACGTCGCCCTCTGACCCGGTAATCTCCGTGATGCTGAGGACGCGCCGGGTACCATCGGCAAGCCGGCTCACCTGAATGACGACGTCCAGAGCCGACGCGATCTGCTCGCGCATGGCGCGCTCGGGGAGATTGGTTCCCGCGAAGAGGATCATTGTTTCCAGGCGCGAGAGTGCATCGCGCGGCGCGTTGGCGTGAACGGTCGTCAACGAGCCTTCATGGCCGGTATTCATCGCCTGCAGCATGTCGAGCGCCTCTGCGGACCGGACTTCACCGATGATGATCCGATCGGGGCGCATGCGCAGCGCATTCTTTACCAGATCACGCATGATGATTTCGCCTCGCCCTTCGGCGTTTGGCGGGCGCGTCTCCAAACGGACCACATGAGCCTGCTGCAATCGCAGTTCAGCGGCATCCTCAATCGTGACAATGCGCTCGTCATCGGGGATGAACGAGCTGAGGACGTTGAGCAGCGTCGTCTTTCCCGACCCGGTGCCCCCGGACACGAGGATGTTGAGTCGAGCACGAACGCAACCGGCCAGGAGCACCATCATCGATTCAGACATGGCTCCCAACTCGACCAGCCGGTCGGCCGTGAGGGTGGCCCCGAAACGCCGAATCGACAGGACAGGACCATCGATGGCGAGCGGCGGAATGATGGCATTCACGCGCGAGCCATCCGGCAGTCGTGCATCGACCATGGGCGACGACTCGTCCACGCGCCGCCCGACCCGACTCACGATCCGATCGATCACCGTGAGGAGGTGGGCATCATCACGGAATCGGATATCCATGGACTGCAGGCGACCCTGCCGTTCCACGTACACATCCCGTGGGCCGTTAACCAGAATGTCGCTGACGCTCGGATCCCGAAACAACGGTTCGATTGGTCCGAGTCCGGTCACCTCGTGGACGACACGTTCGATCAGCTGCTCCCGCTCGGCATGCGAGAGGGGGACGGTTTCCGCCCGCAGCAGTTCGGCGACCGCCGCACGAATTTGCCCAAAGATCTGCGCGGGCTCCGTCAGTGCATCGAGCGCGGCCAGATCAAGCCGTTCCACCAATTTGCGGTGGAGACTCTGCTGCAACTGTTCGACGGCCGAAGTGACGTCGGATTCAAACCGCCGCACTGGTGGGGGAGCGATACTGCCATCGCCAGGATGTTCGGCGAGTGCTCCCGCGGTGTGTGCGGAGCGTGTGGCTCCCTGCAGACGTTCACGGAGACCGCGGTTCACGCGTGCACTCCACGACGGAACAGGCGTCCGAGTCCCCGCCCTGGCCGCCCAGGGTGCGGTAGAGCCGCCTCACCGGTCATGGCGGCAGCCAGACGGAAGAATCCCGCCGCCAGCGTCGAGTTTCGCACGTGCCGCGGCACGAAGCTCCCGGCGGCAATGGCCGCGTGGCATTCGCGGTACGCGTTGGGCAACTGGGCTACGATCGGACATCCGACCACACGTTGCGCATCGCTGGCGGAGAGACGGTCACGATCCGTCACGCGATTCATCACGACCTGGACAGTCTCCTCGTCATAGCCCAGCCGGCGCCCCAGAGCGATCGCCTGCTGCACGCTGCGCAGGGCCATGATTTCCGGCGTGGTGACCAGTAGCCGATGATCGGCGGCATCGAGCGCGGCCAATGTCTGTTCCGTCAAATACTGATCGGTATCGATCACGACGTACTCAAACCCCTGACGAAGAAGCCGGATGAGTTGCGAAGCCGTCTCGGCGTCGAGGCTTTCCGGTGCATCTGCCATGCCGGCCGCCAACAGGGCCACGCCATGATGATCGTGCAGGAGCGACTGAAGGAATGGGAAATCGATGCGCGTAGCGGCACTGCTACTGGTGAGCCCATCGGCGGGTGATTGCACGCGCTGCAGCACCTGCGAGAGGTCATTGGTCGGTTCCACATTCAGCATGACCCGCAGTCCGGCGCCTGAGGTCGTGAAGTCGACCAGCGCCACGCTCGATGGTGTTGGCGAGGACGATTCCTGTCGCAGGCTGCGTTCGGCAAGCGCACAGGCGAGGGAGGCCGCAATGGTACTGGTGCCGACGCCGCCCTTGGCGGCATGCACGGTAATGACCTGACCACGTGAGGGCCGCGATCCGGAAATTTCAGGCACCGCGCGCGCATTCATGCGGTCCAGCGCGGACTGGACCTCCGCAATCTGGAGTGGCGCGACGAGGAACTCCTGCACACCAGCCCGCAGGGCCGTCAGGACCAGGTCGGCATCACGGGCGGGCGCGATAGCGATGGCGTGCACATCCGGATGTGCACGCAAGGCGTCGCCGAATGCATCGAGCTCGGCACTCGGACGATTCATCGGCACGATCACCATACTCCCGGGTCGTTCGGCGACCCGTGCGGCCGCCTGTCCGAGCGAGGCGACGTGCTCGGGATGCGCGAGCCCCGCACTCGCCAGCACCTCGCAATCCGCAGCGGTCAGTGCATCGACCCCATCGACCAGGATGAGGGGTCGCCTGATACGACGTGACATGAGCATCACTTCCGATCCGGGGGCAGTCGCTTCTCAAGCGCCGGCCGTGCAGGAAGCGTCGTGTCCGACGGAAAACGCAGAAGGTCGAGCGAGCGGGGGCGATTCGGATCCGTCAGCACCGGCGAGACCACGACGATCAACTCGCTTTCGCTCTTGAGCCATCGCTGGCTCGAGAACAGCTGCCCGAGAATCGGGATCTGCGAGAGGTAGGGCAGGCCGGTACGCACTTGCTCCCGTTCCTCGTTGAACAGCCCGGAGATGATGAGCGAACGCCCCTCCAGCACATCCACGGTCGATTCCACGCGTCGCGTGCGCAGCGCCGGGATTCGGAATCCCTGGAGCGTGATGGAGTTGGCGAAGTCGAGCGAGGAGACTTCGGGCTTGACGCGCAGCTTCACCAGCGAGTCGCTCAGCACCTCACCGCGGAAGTTGAGTCGGACCCCGAACTCGCGGAATTGAATGGTCACCGCCGTCCCCTGCTGCCCACCGCCCGTTCCCTGCACGATGGGAATCGGGATCTCGCCACCGGCGAGGAAGTTGGCTTCCTCGAGATTGGCCGCCATGAGATTCGGTTCGGCAAGAAACCGGGCGTTGCCCCGCTGCTCTTCCGCATCGAGCAGCCCCAAGAGATCCTGCGTATTGAACGTGCTCAATACGGTCAGATAGCGCGCTTCATTGGGCAGCTTGATGCCTTCTCCCGTGAACGGAGCGTCTGTACGGAACGTGCCGCTCCCGACACGGGTGGTGCCATCAGTGGAGCGAAAGAGCAAGGAGGTTCCAATCTGGCGCAGCGCATCCTTGCGGACTTCGGCGAATTTCACACTGAGCAGGATCTGCCGTCGTTCGGCGGCCGACCGCACGCTGACGCGATAGTGCCGTCGCATGACATTGGGCACGCCCCAAAGAATGATGTCCGTTTCGCCCGCCGCGAGCGCATTGATCACCACATCGTTCTCACCGATGACCACGACGTCGGCAACGTCGGGATTTACCACGGTAACCTTGGTGATCGGTGATGAGCCGGCGACGGGAAAACTGCGACCAGCCACCAGCTGGAGCGGCCGGACCTCGTCCATCGGCATGGAGGATTGAGCCATGGCCGTGGTGGCAAGCGTACAGCAGCAGACGAGTGCGACGCGACGCATCACGCGCATGGCAAAGCAATGGATTCGCATGACGGGACTCATTCGGGAAGGAGGGGTTCAAAGGGACGATCATCCGGCGAAATGCGGCGGGCCGTATCGCGTTTTTCGATCTTCTGCAGCGAGACCTTATCGCGGCGGTACACCTGGACCACGGTGGAGTCGGTACGCGGCACCTTGGCCGGTGGCATGGTGAGCGATGCCGTATTCACGAGGGGCACACTTGCCACCGGTGGCGGAACGGGACGCGGGGCCGGGCGTGGAGTTACCCGCTTTGCGGGGCGCACAGGAGGCGCCGTCGAGGCGGTCACTTCGGTGCCACTGCTGAAGTCCAGGCGCTGCAAAATGTCCCGACTCGTTGCGCCACGTGTGTCGACGGTGTCTGGATCACCGAAGCC
>JBDKIJ010000097.1:0-4351 GCA_039797155.1 Gemmatimonadota bacterium
GGCCATGATGACCGGCACCCCGGCCAGCGCCCAGCTCTGGAAGGCGAAGATCAGCCCGACGAGCGCCAGCAGCACGATGTGCCCGGCGGTCATGTTCGCGAACAGACGGATCGTGAGCGCAAACGGCTTCGAGATCTTTCCGACCATTTCCACCGGCGACATCACGAAGAACATCACAATGCGCATGACGAACGGCAGGTCCTTGTTCCAGTAGAAGATCGTGCTCAGGTAGCCGAGCCCGTTCGCGCGAATGCCGGCGACCTCGACCACGATGGCCGTGATGATCGCGAGCGTCGCCGTCACCGACACGTTGCCCGTCGCCGTCGAACCGTACGGGATCATCCCGAACAGGTTCATCGTCAGGATGAAGAAGAACAGCGACAGCGCGAACGGCACGAACGCCTCGCCATGATGGCCGACGTTCGGCAACACGACTTCGTTGCGGAGATAGAGCGCCATCGCCTCGATCGCGCCGGCGAATCCCTTGGTCCGACCGAACTCCGCATGCTGCTTGCGCGAGCTGTTGGCCGCCGAGATCAGCACAATCGCCGCCACCGTCGCCGCGAGGAGCATGAAGACCACATGCTTGGTAGGCGACAGGTCGACCTCGAGGCTGCCGATATGAACCGGCGCCCACTGCGGCAACTCGATTTCCTTGGCGAGGTGCGCGTTCGGCCAGGGGATTTCGAGGTGCCGCCCATCGGTGATGTGCGGCGTGATGATATCGACCGGGCCTTCGGCTTCCGCACCATGCTGGGCGGGCTCGGCGGCAGCCGGCGTCGCGGCATGATCCGCGTGCTCTTGAGCACGAAGCGAAAGCGGCGCCACGAACAGCGCGGCGGCACAGGCCATACGAGACAGCGAACGGAGCATCGACTGCATCCGGAGTAGAAGCGTCAGGACAGAAAGAGCGGCTCGACGAGCGTCGAGAGGAAGTAACACACGACCAACGACATCAAGGCCGGCGTGGGATCCAATCCCAACGCACGGATTCCCAGCCACGCCCAGAACCCCACCGTCGCGAACCGCAACAGCACGCCCAGCCCCCAGGCCGCAATCACCTGCTGCCGGGCCACCAGTCGCGCGATGGCGAACGTGAACAACTGCACGACAAACGCGAGCCACCCGCTCGCCCGCACCGAAGCCGCGGCCAGCGGATCGGTCCAGACCACGCGTTGCATCACCTGCACGGCGATGCCGACGATGACACCCTGCGCCAGCGCAAAGCCGGCCAGCGCGCGAAGCCCCTGCGCCAACGGGTCCGATGTCTCCGGCGTCATGGAAGTCTCTGTCATGCCGTCGGCTGCGTCTCGTCCGTGTCGCGTGAGTGCCGCGGCGTCGTGAGACGCCGGTAACTCGTATAGAAGGCCCCGCCGCCACCGAAGAACAATCCACCGAGGAGGAACCACGGGGACGTCCCGAACCGGCGGTCGAGCCAATTGCCGGCGGTGACGAAGATGAAAATGGCCGCGAAGAACTGCGCCCCGAGCCCCACCAAGGCCCACGGCGACACCTCACCGTCTGGCTTGGTGTCACGTGGCGGCGGCGTCGGGTTCTCAGCCATACCGCGGGGGAACCTAGACGCTTGTGAAATTTTTCGCAAGCGAACCTCCGGCGAAAAACCGAAGGAAAACCGGCACCAGAAGTACCCCCGCACGACGGTGGGAAACCCGTTGGATCAGCGTGACTTAGGGTGTAAATCCCCTATTGACAGTTCAGCCCGTCGTTGATAACGTCGCGCTGAGGCAAAATGTGACGAATGGAAGCGCCAAGCTGCGGTGGTGGCGGCAGTTCCGCAGTCTGGCCTTGGTCCCCGACATTCCGACACAACTGTCCTGATGCTGTCACGCATCGCCATCCCTCTGATTGCAGCCGCCGGCTTGGCCTTCGCCTGCGGTCCCCAGACGCCGAACCCGGTCGCCAATGTGCGGCCTCGGGCTGGCGGGGACCGTGGGCTCGTCTCGCATGTCATGGTCGACACGGCCGGTGGGGCGGTCCGCTTCGCCATCGAGGTGCTCAACGACTCGCGAAAGCGGGTAGAGCTGGCCTTCCCGGATGGGCGGACACACGACTTCGCCGTATACGACACAACGGGACGCGAAGTGTGGCGCTGGAGCGCCGGACGCCTCTTCACCCAGGCGATGCAGAACCGGTTGCTCGATGCGCGTGATGCCGCCGTCTTTGACGAGCAATGGTCGGAGCCGGCGCCCGGGCGCTACACGCTGGTGGCGCAGCTGCGGAGTGAGAACTATCCCGTCCAGCAGCGCGTCGATTTCGCGTTGCGCTGATCCGCTCGCGTCGCGTCGGCGCTACATTTGCCGATCGATGGTGCGACCCAACGGACGCCTTCGGGCGTCCGTAGTCGTTTCCGACCGCACGAATGGTCGTTGCTTCCCACATCCTGCCCGTCGCCCGTGACTGCTGCGATTTCCGACCAGAACGATCTGGCCCTCTTGGAACGTCTGGCCGAGGCGCGCCGTGCACTCTCGGCCCAGATCGGCCAACGCATCATCGGGCAGACGGCCGTTGTCGACGACCTTGTGACCGCGCTGCTGGCTGGAGGGCATGTGGTCCTCGTCGGGGTACCGGGGCTGGCCAAGACGCTGCTCGTGCAGACGGTCTCGCAGGCGCTGGACCTCGCCTTCTCCCGCGTGCAGTTCACCCCGGACCTGATGCCGAGCGACATCACGGGGACTGAGCTGATGGAGGAGGAACCCGGCACCGGCAAGCGGGCTTTCCGCTTCGCCCCCGGTCCGGTGTTCGGCAACATGGTGCTGGCGGACGAAATCAACCGAGCCCCGCCAAAGACCCAGGCCGCCCTTCTGCAAGCGATGCAGGAGCGGACGGTCACAGTCGCCGGGCGCACCTATGAATTGCCGCGCCCCTTCTTCGTGCTGGCCACGCAGAACCCGGTGGAACAGGAAGGCACGTATCCGCTGCCGGAGGCGCAGCTCGACCGCTTCATGTTCGAGTTGATGATCGGCTATCCGACACGCGAAGAGGAGGAGCAGATCGTGCTGACGACGACCGGCGACGGGCAAGGCGCGATCCGCCCCGTCCTCGGCGGCGAGGAGCTCCAGCAATTGCAGCGTCTGGTACGTCGGCTGCCGGCCCCGCCAAGCCTGGTGCAATACGCCGTGGGCTTGGTGCGGAGTACGCGACCGGACGCCCCGGAGGCGAGCGCACGGATCAAGAAATACGTGAGTTGGGGAGCGGGTCCCCGCGCCTCACAGTATCTGGTGCTGGGCGCCAAGGCGCGTGCCGCCATGGATGGACGGGCGATGCCGGATCTCGACGACGTCCGGAGTGTGGCCAAGGCCGTACTGCGCCACCGCCTTGTCATGAACTTCCAGGCCGAAGCGGACGGCGTCAGCGCAGAGTCACTGATCGACACGGGGCGCTGACGGTCGCTGGTAAACGGTTTTGTCTATTTAACTTACGTGAGCGCGGCGGATGACGGATTCCGCCGCCGCACGTATGAAATGACAGTATAATGATGGGATGATGACACTCGTCATCAGCTTCGATGTCGAAGGCCGGACTGGCTCCTCGGGTGATCAGCGCCCCCTGGTCCGGCATCCTAATGTGAGGAAATGGCAATGCCTCGCCTGACCCCTCGGCCAAGATCCGACGCCTCCGTGGCGGCCGCTCCATTCCTGATCGCGCAGACGCTTGGGGCCGCGCGGCTTACGCTTGGCGACATCCTGATCGGCGCCAATGCCGGCATGTTGTTCCCGCTGCTGGTGCGACTGCTCTTTTCGCCGGGGATGTCGGTGTCGCGTGGGGCCTTGCTGAATGAGCTGTGGCCGACGCTCCCTGAGGAACGCCGTCGAGGCAACTTGCGTCAGGCGTTGTACAAGCTGCGCGGCATGGGGCTCAACGTCGCGATGTTCGGCGACGACGTGAAGCTGGATCGGTCGCAGGTTGGGCGCACCTTCTGCGTGGACCGCAGCACCGATCTGTTCGAACGAGACGTCCTGACCGGGCACGAGCCGTTGGGACCGTTTCTCGCCGGGTGGACGGCGTCCACCGCAGAGTACCAGCAGTGGGTGGAGCACGCGCGCGAAACGGTGCATGCCGATGTCCGCCGCGTCCTGGTGGAGCATCTGCGGGGCAAGCGTGAATTGGCGGACTGGACGACCGCCGAAACGATTGCCCGCTGGCTGCTGCAGTTCGATCCGCTGAATGAGGAGGCGACCCTCACGCTCGCCGAGTGCACGATGATGTCCGGCGCAAAGGTCGAGGCGGTGGCGATTCTGGACCGGTATCTTGCCGATCTCGGACCGGGCGCTGGAGACATCCGCCTCCCCGCGACGCAGCTGCGTCGACGCTTCATGGAGCCCCCCACGCG
>JBDKIJ010000098.1:0-3334 GCA_039797155.1 Gemmatimonadota bacterium
TTCCGGCGGTGCTCGAGCGTTTGCTCGAGATCGCTCCAACGCTCGGACTGACGCTCGCACTTGATCAGGAGCTGTACGAAGCGGCCGGCGAACGCGGCGAGCTGCTGGGAAGTCCCGAATCGCTCGACGCCATGATGACGCTGGGGGGAGATGGGACGTTCCTGCGCGGCGCCCGCTACGTGGGTGGGCGTGCGGTGCCGGTGTTGGGGATCAACTTCGGGCGCCTTGGCTTCCTCACGGCCTGCAGTGCCACGGAATTCGAGGACGGGCTGCGCCGTTTGGCGTCTGGTGATTTTGTCGCCGAACCCCGCATGGCGCTCTCCTCCAGCGCGATGGATGCCGGAGGCGATGAGCGCTGTCGCTGGCTCGCCCTCAATGACGTCGTGCTCCACAAGGGGGGGCTCGCCCGCCTGGTCCGTTTCACCGTGCTGGTGAATGGGGAGCAGATCGGCTGCTATTCCGCCGATGGCTTGATCGTCTCCACGCCGACGGGATCGACCGGCTACTCGTTGAGCGCCGGTGGCCCGATTGTCGTTCCCACGCTCGAGAGCCTGGTGATTACGCCTGTCTCGCCACATACGCTGGCGATTCGTCCGCTGGTGCTGCCGCCCGATGTCGACGTGACCGTGCGTGCAGATGATGGCCCCGGCGGAATTTTGGTAACGGTGGACGGGCAGGTTGGCACCACCTTCACGGGTGGCGAGGCGCTCATCGTCCGACGGGCCCCAACGCCGGTGCACGTCGTCCGATTCCGTGATACCACCTACTTTGCTACGCTGCGGAATAAGCTGGGGTGGGGTGGGCTCTCGGAGCGTGACGGGCAGAGCACCTGACGTCTCCAGAGGGTCGGTGATGGTGCGGGGCACGCATCCCGTCCACATGTCCGTGATTTTTGCCTGATGTCAGCCTGATCCGAGACCCATGCTCGTCGAACTCCGGATTCGTAACGTGGCGGTCATCGATACCGTCACCCTGCCGTTTGCCCACGGGTTGAACGTGCTTACCGGTGAGACCGGTGCCGGGAAGTCGCTCATCATCACCGCGCTTGGCATGCTGCTGGGTGAGCGCGCGGCCGCTGATCGAATCCGGAGCGGCAGCGACAAGGCCACGGTCGAGGGGGTGTTTGATCTGCGAGCGCGTGACGCTGTGCGGCATCTGCTCGATGAGCGGGGGATCGACGCGGACGAGGATCTGCTTGTACTCAAGCGGGAAATCGCGAGCGGCGGTCGCTCTCGGGCATGGATCAACGGATCCCCGGTTACGGCGGCGGTGCTCGCCGAAATCGGTTCGCGCCTGGTGAGCGTGCATGGTCAGCACGATTCACGGGAGCTGCTCGACCCCGAGCAGCAGCGGCACTCGCTTGATGCGTACGCGCAAGGTGTGGAGCTTCGGCATCGCGTGCAGACGCTCTACGATCAGGTGCAGGCCCTGCGCCTACGCGAGCGAGAGCTCGAGCAGCGGCGCGTGGATGCGGCGAAGCGCGCGGATTACCTGCGTTTTGTGGTCCGGGAGATCGAGGAGACCAATCCGGTCCCCGGAGAAGACGAGGTCCTTGATGCCGACATTCGCCGGTTGGCGCATGCCGAGGAGCTCCAGGGGCTCGCGGCGCAGGCTGCTGCCGCCATTGCAGGTGACGAGCGTGCCGCGCTCACGCGTCTCGGCGTCGTACGCAAGGCCCTCGCATCCCTCACCCGAATTGATCCGACGACGGAATCACTTCAGACGGGTTTCGACGCCGCCGTCTATGCCCTGGATGAGCTGTCCGGTGAGCTCGAGCGCTACGCTGAGGGGATCGACGTGGATCCCGAGCGGTTGCGGGCACTCGAGCGTCGACGTGATGCCCTGCTGGCTCTGATGCGGAAGTATGGGCCAACCCTTGATGAGGTACGCCACACCGGCCGGACTGCCCGGGAAGAGCTCGATCTGGTTGATGGGGGCTCCATTGATCGCGACGCCGTGGCGCAGGCCAGAGCGGCGGCCGAAGGGGAGTTGTCCGAGGCGGCCGCGTCGCTGACCCGGTCTCGGCACACGGCATCTCGCCAGTTCGCCACGGCGGTGAGTGCGCTGCTTCCCGAACTCGGGATGCCGGATGGTCGGCTCGAGGTCTCGTTCACCGTCCTCCCGGAGATTGGCCGTGACGGTGCGGAACAGGTGCAGTTCCAGGTCGCCCTGAATGCGGGAAGCGAAATGCGCCCACTCTCCCGCGTCGCCTCCGGCGGCGAACTCGCACGCGTCATGCTGGCGCTCAGCACGGTGTTGGCGCGGTTGCAACAGGTCCCCACGTTGGTCTTTGATGAGGTGGACGCCGGTGTGGGCGGCGCCGTTGCGTGGCAGGTGGGGGCGCTGATGCGACGGGTCGCGGCACATCATCAGGTCCTGTCGATCTCACATCTCGCGCAAATCGCGGCGCGTGCGCATCACCACATCGTGGTCCGCAAGAGCGCCGTCGGGACCGTGACCACCTCGGATACCACGATCGTGGACGGCGAGGCGCGTGTGGTGGAAGTGGCGCGCATGCTTGGTGGTGACGCCGACCGTGAGATCAGCCGGGCCCATGCGCGCGAACTGCTGGAGCGCGGCGGCGAGGAGTCGGCGATCGATACCGCGTCGACGACCGCACGCGGACGCGGTACTCAGCGCCGCGGGAAACCCGTGTAGATCCGCAGCTCGAGTCGATCGGTGGACACGGCGGGCACGCCAGCGGCCGAGGCGCCGAGCGCTTCGGTGTGGGTGTAGAGCACTTCGAGTGGGAGTCGGGACTTGCCTCGCACGAAGCCGGACAGCGTTGAAAAGGTCACCCCGACCGAGGCCGCGCGCATCGTCCGCGATGGCGTTGTGGAACCCGAGGCTGGGCTTGTACGTGCATCCTCAGTGGCCATCGCCACGGGCGTGTAGCGGTCAGCGTCCCAACTCCGGTGGAGATACGCGCCGGAGATGCCGAAGAACTGACCGATGGCGAGACGCGGCGCGATTTCGAGATCGAGTCGCCGTCCGAGGGACCGCGTCATGGCGAATCGATCGGCGGGCGCGAGCCGCAACGAGTCGGGGTGCGCAACCGGCAGATACAGCTGATCAGACAGTGGCTGCACGCCACGAATCGTCGCACTGACCCATAGGGAGCGCGAGAAGATCAGATCAGTGGTGCTGCGGGCCAGCACGGCGCTGGCGCCTTCGCCGATTGGGACGTCGAAGGCGTCTTCCGTTCGATCAGCGCCGGCCGTCCCGAATCGCCAACCACCGGTGAGCGTGCTTCGCACGCCACGGGTAGCTGCAGTCAGGCGTCGCGCCTGATCGGCGCCAAAGCTGTCGAACAGCAAGGCGGTGGCGGTCAGAT
>JBDKIJ010000099.1:0-9572 GCA_039797155.1 Gemmatimonadota bacterium
CGGCGCGCTCGGCACCGCGATCGCTGGAGAAGGTGTACGCCTCCTGCTCTTCCTCGACCGGGCGGACCGGCGCCTCACGGCGGGCCTCTTCGATCGTGTCGGCGATGACCTTCGTGATCAGCTCGACCGAACGGATGGCGTCGTCGTTACCGGCGATCGGGACCGTGATGAGGTCCGGGTCGGCATTCGTGTCGACGATGGCGACGATCGGCACGCCGAGCTTGTTGGCCTCGGAGACGGCAATGCGCTCTTTCTTGGAGTCGATGATGAACAGCAGCCCCGGGAGGCGGTTCATCGTCTTGATGCCCGCGAGGTACTTGGACAGCTTCTCGCGCTGACGCGACATGAGGAGCTGTTCCTTCTTCGTGTAGTTCGCGAGGGTGCCGTCTTCGGTGCCGGCCTCGAGCTCCTTGAGCTTCTTGACCTGCTTCTTGACCGTCTGGTAGTTGGTCAGCATGCCGCCGAGCCAGCGCTCGGTGACGAACATGCCGCCGCAGCGCGACGCCTCATCGGCGACGATGGCGGCGAGCTGACGCTTGGTGCAGACGAAGAGGACGTTCTCGCCGCGGAGCACGACCTCGCGGACGAGCTTCTGCGCCAGTTCGATCTGGCGGAGCGTCTTCTGCAGGTCGATGATGTGAATGCCGTTGCGCTCGGCGAAGATGAACCGGCGCATCTTGGGGTTCCAGCGACGGGTCTGGTGCCCGAAGTGGACGCCCGCGGCGAGCAGTTGCTCGAGGGACGGAGTAGCCATGGGAAGATCCTGTGTTGTTGGAGTCGTCCGCCGTCGTCAGCGCCTTGCGCGACCGCGTCCCGAAGGACGTCGGCACCCGCGCGCGGCTCGGACAGCGTGAGAGATATGCGGCAGTGCGGGCCGATACCGGGGCGAACGCCGCCGGCACCGGCCCGAACCGATTAACGCTTCGAGAACTGGAAGCGCTTGCGGGCGCCCGCGCGGCCCGGCTTCTTGCGCTCGACCTCGCGCGCATCGCGCGTCATGAGGCCGAACTCACGCAGCTTCTTCTTGTGCCCTTCGTCGACCTTGACGAGCGCGCGAGCAATCGCGAGGCGCACCGCGCCCGCCTGCCCCGACACCCCGCCGCCATCGATGGTGGCCTTCACGTCGAAGCGACCGAGCGTGTCGGTCAGCGTGAACGGCTGCTGGATCGCCGACACGAGCGTCGGGCGCGGGAAGTAATCACCCAGCGTCCGGCCGTTGACGTCCCACTTCCCCGAGCCGGGGGTGAGGTAGAGGCGGCACACCGCCTCCTTGCGACGGCCGACGGCCTGAATCTGTTGCGACATCACTTGGCCTCGGCGGAGGAGATCGTAAGCGTCGCCGGGTTCTGGGCGACGTGCGGGTGCTCTGCGCCCGCGTACACGCGCAGCTTGCGGCGCAGCACCTGGCGACCGAGCGTCGTCTTCGGCAGCATGCCGTAGACCGCCTTCTCGATCACGCGCTCGGGGTGCTTCGCGAGCATCGTGGCGTACGGCGTATGCTTCTCGTGACCCATGTAGCCGGTGTGGCTGAAGTAGGTCTTCTGCTCCGCCTTGCGCCCGGTGACGGCCACCTTCGACGCGTTGATCACGATGACGAAGTCACCCGTGTCCATGTGCGGCGTGAACATGGGCTTGTGCTTGCCGCGAATGATCTTCGCGACTTCCGACGCGAGCCGGCCCAGGACCATTCCTTCCGCGTCGACGATGTACCACCGACGGTCGATATCCTTCGGGGTCGCGCTGTAGGTCTTCATCTAACGTGATCCGTGCGTGAAACGAGAATTCCCACCGACACCCTTGCACCCCGCAGGTACGCGGTGCATTCCTGAGGCCGGCAAGAGTCAGGGGTTCGAGTGGCTGCGGTGAAACAGCCCATGATGTGGCCCGCAAAAACGGGACAGACTCGTAGCTTACTCAGCCTTGAAGTGCCTGTCAATCCAAGGGTTGGCCCCCAACCCCGGAACACCCATTCTCAAACCAGGAACACCGATGGCCATTCTCGACGAATTCAAGGAATTCGCCATGAAAGGTAGCGTCCTCGACCTCGCCGTCGGCGTGGTGATTGGCGGTGCCTTTCAGAAGATCGTCAACAGCCTCGTCGACGACATCATCATGCCGGTAATCGGCGTCCTGACCGGCGGCATCGATTTTTCCAACCGTTTCTTCACCCTCTCCGATACCGCCTTCGCCACCCTCGAAGAGGCACGGAAAGCCGGGGCCGCCACGATCGCGTACGGCCTGTTCCTGAATCAGGTCCTGACGTTCCTGATCGTGGCCTTCGCCCTGTTCCTGGTCATCAAGGGCGTGAATCGGACCCGTCGCACCACGCCGGCCTGACGATCGCTCAGCCGTCCAAGGGGGCCAGCTCCACCAGCACGGCCCCCTTGTCGACGGCCTGCCCTGCCGCGGCCCGAATCGCCGTCACGCGACCCGCCGCGGCCGCCCGCAGCTCGTTTTCCATCTTCATCGCCTCGATCACCACGAGCCCCTGCCCAGCGCTCACCGCGTCGCCCACCGCGACCGTGACGCGCACCACCAGCCCGGGCATGGGCGCGACCAACGGGGCCGGGCCACTCGCCGCAGCGCTGGCGGCCGTGAGATCCTTGATCGCCCGCATCCGCTCGTCGAGGGCTTCCGCCTCAACCCGGGCGCCATCAACATCGAGCAGCCACTGCCCACGCGCCGCGCCGCGCCGTGCCACGACCCGGTGCACCTGCTCGCCAATCCGCACCAGACGCACCGGCGTCCCCTCGACGGGGATCACGGCCGCGTCGACCTCGACGCCATCCACCGTAGTCCGTGGGCCATCGAGCGTCACGGTGACGCGTTCCCCGTTCACATCAACGAGATATTTCATGGCTTGATCACGACGCGCCACGTGGCGCGGAGAGAGGAACGGCCGACGCCGATGGGTGCTCGCGCTCGAGTACGCACACCGTTTCCACGTGGGCCGTCTGGGGAAACATGTCAAAACAGGACAGATCGCGAACGCGCCATGACGGAAGCCGCGACAAATCGCGGCCCAACGTGGCGGGATCACAACTCACGTACACCACGCCGCGTACGGCGGCGGCGGCCGGCGACTCGAGCCACTGACACACGGCCGCGTCCACACCGCGCCGCGGCGGATTCACCACCAACACCTCCGGTGCTGGAACCGTAGGCAGTACGGCTTCCACGAAGCCGTGTACGACCTCCGTATGCGACGCGACGCCGGCATCCAGCAGCCGCTGCCGTGCCACGGCCACGCCGGCCGCGTCGGCCTCGATCGCCGTCACGTGACACGTTGGGGTGGCGAGTTGCATTGTCAGCCCCCCTACGCCGGCATACGCATCAACCACCCGTCTCGGCGAAAACGACTGGACCGCGTCGAGCACCGTGCGCTGCAATGCG
Organism: Gemmatimonadota bacterium; assembly: GCA_039797155.1. Lineage (GTDB taxonomy): Bacteria > Gemmatimonadota > Gemmatimonadetes > Gemmatimonadales > Gemmatimonadaceae > Gemmatimonas. The sequence continues at coordinate 3,394 of JBDKIJ010000099.1, forward strand.
GTCGCGATCCCCTGATTCACCTGTGCGAAGGCCAACGCTTCCTGGGCATCAGGCGCCGACTCGCGGTCAACCTCCGTCGGCGCCGTGACGTCCACGTCGGCCATGAGCGGAGCGGCGATCGCGAGGTCCCCGGCGCTCAACGCCTGCGTGACCCCGTCGGCGGTACGCCACCACACATGACGCACCGCGGCCTCCCGTGCTTGCAGCGCGGCGGCCCACGTCGAGCCATCGGGCCATGTGTGCCCTCCGTCGACCACGACCGCCACGCCGTCGCCATCGACAACCCGAAGCCCCAACCGCACGGTGGGCGCATCGAGGAATGCCGGCCCATCACCAAGCAGCGCCCGCACCGCCTGCCACCCCTGCACCAGCACCGGCTGACTGATCGGACACACCTCGAGAGCAAACACGCGCGTAGGATCATCGTGCGGATGCAAGCCACCGATCCATCCGCCACGGCGTCGCACGAGCGTCAAGGTGAGGCGACCGCGGTACCCCCACGCCTGCTCCGCGTGCAATGGCGGCAACGGCACGGCGCGACGGCCAATACGCTGCAGCGATGCCTGCACGATATTCCGACGCGCCTCCTGCTGGGCCGTGCCCTCCAGATGCTGGAGCTGACAGCCGCCACAGCGGTCCACCTCGTAATGGCGGCAGATCGGCTCCACACGCAACGGCGACGGCGTCAGGATCTGCAAAACCCGCCCCGTACCGAATCGGCCGCGCACCGTAATCGCTGCCTGTACCGTGTCACCGGGTGCCGTGCGTGGTACGAACACGGCCATGCCATCGAGACGCCCGACGCCGGCGCCGCCCGCGGCGATGGCATCGATGTCCAGCACCGCCACGCGCTGCTCGACGTCACGATCCCGAGGACGGGACCGCGAAGGCATCGACGAACGCGCGCCGCGTCGTCCCCGCATCATCCGCCTCGCAGCCCCTCGCGACGCGCGACGGCAGCCCAGCGGCTCTCCGCCTGAGGCACCGATGGCGTGGCGCCGTGCTGGGCCCCAGTCGCACGGGACGGTACGGAGCGTCCGGCGGTGCGGTCCTCATGCGCCACCAGCGCCGCTGCCAACGCCGCGATGCGTAACGTCTCGACATCCGTACGCGGCGCCGTCAGCTGCGGCAATCGCTGCTCAAGCCACTGGATGCTGATGTCCCCACGCTGGAATTCGGGATCATCCATCACCCGGAGATGGAAGCCGTGCGACGTTTCGATACCGTCCACGGTCAGCTCGAGCAGGGCCCGCCTCATCCGTGCAATCGCGAGGGCGCGCGTCGGCGCGTGGACGATCAGCTTCGCGAGCATGGGATCGTAATGCAGCCCGATCTCGCTCCCCGCCTCGATGCCCCCATCCCACCGCACGCCTGGGCCACTCGGGAGGTGCAGATACTCGACGCGACCAGTACTCGGCAGAAATCCGTTGGCCGGATCTTCACTCGTGATCCGGCACTCTATCGCCCACCCGCGCGGATGGAAATCCTTTTGCCCGAACGGCAACCGTTCACCGGCCGCGATGCGGATCTGCCACTGCACGAGATCGAGCCCCATGACGAGTTCCGTGACGGGATGCTCGACCTGAATGCGCGTATTCATCTCGAGGAAGTAGTACTGCCCGTCGCGATCGAGCAGGAACTCGCAGGTCCCGGCATTCACGTAACCGGCCGCGCGCGCAGCGGCGACCGCGGTGGCGCCCATGCGCGCGCGCAACTCCGAGGTCACGGCCACACTCGGCGCCTCTTCGATCATCTTCTGGTGACGCCGCTGTACCGAACATTCACGCTCACCAAGGTGCAGCACCGTACCATGCTGGTCGGCCAGTACCTGAATCTCGACGTGGCGCGGCCCCTCGATGTACTTCTCGACGTACATCGCATCATCACCGAACGCGTTCTGCGCTTCGCGCTTCGCCGAGGCCAGCGCGTCCGGCAGTTCGTCCTTGGTGCGCACGATGCGCATCCCCTTCCCGCCACCGCCGGCGGCGGCCTTGAGCAACACCGGAAAGCCGTACGCTTCCGCGATCGCAATGGCTTCGTCGGCGTCTTTCACCCCATCGGCATTGCCGGGAACGACCGGCACACCGGCCGCGATGGCCAATTGGCGCGCCGCGGTCTTGGACCCCATCGCTTCGATCGCCTCGGCCGGGGGGCCGATGAACACGAGCCCCGCGTCCCGCACCGCGCGCGCGAACCATGCGCGCTCGGAGAGGAATCCATAGCCCGGGTGAATCGCCTCGGCACCAACGCGCTTGGCGACCTCGATGATCCGCTCCCCCACCAGATAGCTCTGGCTCGATGGGGCCGGGCCGACGCACACGGCTTCATCGGCTTCGCGGACATGAGGGGCCTGCGCATCCGCTTCGGAGTACACGGCCACCGTCCGCACGCCGAGTTCCTGACACGCACGGATGACACGCAGCGCGATCTCGCCGCGATTGGCCACCAGGACCTTGGAGAACATCGTGCGCCTCAGAGCGGAAGGTTGCCGTGCTTCTTCGCGGGATTGCGATCCCGTTTGCCGCGCAACGTATCAAGCGCCCCAATCAGACGAGGCCGCGTGTCGCGCGGATCGATCACATCATCCACGTAGCCGCGGGCCGCCGCGATATACGGATTGGCGAACTTGTCGGTGTACTCCTGCACGCGGGTATCGAGGGCCGCCTGCGGATCCGGCGCCTCCGCGATCTCCTTGCGGTAGAGAATCTCCACCGCCCCCTTGGGCCCCATCACGGCAATTTCCGCCGTCGGCCAGGCCACGTTGTAGTCACCACGAATGTGCTTCGAGCTCATGACGTCGTAGGCGCCACCGTACGCCTTCCGCGTGATCACGGTCAGCTTGGGGACGGTGGCCTCACAGTAGGCATACAGCAGCTTCGCGCCGTGCTTGATGATGCCGCCATGCTCCTGCGCCACGCCGGGCAGGAACCCCGGGACATCCTCGAACGTCACGATCGGAATGTTGAAACAGTCGCAGAAGCGCACGAAACGTGCGGCCTTCATCGACGCATTGATGTCGAGCACGCCGGCGAGGACCGCCGGCTGATTCGCCACGATGCCGACGCTGTGGCCACCGAGATGGGCAAAGCCCACGAGAATATTTGCGGCGTAATCCGGCTGCACCTCGTAGAAGGTGCCATCATCCACAATGCGCGTGATGACTTCGCGCATATCATACGGCTTGTTCGGGTTGTCAGGAACGACATCCAACAACGACTCCTCGCGACGATCGCGGGGATCCCGTCCACTGCCGCGCGGTGGATCATCCACGTTGTTGCTCGGCACATAACGGAACAGCTCGCGGATGTGCTGCAGACACGCCAGCTCGGAATCACAGGCGAAGTGCGCCACGCCACTCGTGCCCGCGTGCGTGTCGGCGCCTCCGAGCTGCTCCATCGTGACGTCTTCGTGCGTGACCGTCTTCACGACATTCGGACCGGTCACGAACATGTAGCTCGTGCCTCGCACCATGTAGATGAAGTCGGTGATCGCCGGTGAGTACACCGCCCCGCCCGCACACGGCCCGAGAATCGCCGAAATCTGCGGGATGACCCCCGAAGCCATCGTATTACGCAGAAAGATGTCGGCGTAGCCGCCGAGCGAGACGACCCCCTCCTGGATCCGTGCACCACCGGAATCATTGAGGCCGATCATCGGGGCACCGTTCCGCACGGCGAGATCCATGATCTTGCAGATCTTGGCCGCATGCGCCTCCGAGAGCGATCCCCCGAACACGGTGAAGTCCTGCGAAAACACGTAGACCAGACGCCCGTCTATGGTACCGTGCCCGGTCACGACGCCGTCGCCGTAAATGGGGGCTTCCCCCTCCGTCAGCGATCGCGAGGTCACATACCGATCAATCTCCGTGAACGACCCTTCATCCAACAGGACATCCAGACGTTCACGGGCGGACAACTTCCCCTTGGCGTGTTGGGCAGCAATCCGGGCGGTACCCCCGCCCTGATCAGCGAGGTCGCGCGCGACGGCAAGCCGGGCCAGCCGGTCGCGCATGGTCGGGAAAGGAGGAGTCTGGCTCATGGGTCGGGAAGCTAGCACCCGGACCAGCCGACGCGGAGGGCGTGCCCATGGATGATCCGGGGAGACGCCGCCGATTCGTTTCCTCGAGCGGGGATGGACCGTCCTTTGCATGGAATGGCAGGGCCCGCGTTCCATTCCTCACCTGTCCCGTGACTGACCTCATCCATGTCCGATCTTCTTGACATTCACGACGATGATGCAATGCGCCGGCTCCTGATCGCGGCCGCACTGTTAATGATCGCCATCCCCTTCATTCAAGTGGGTGCGCAGATCTGGCCGCTCAGGCCCAGCGACATCCGGTGGCGCTTCGATGCCGCTGCCAATCTGACGAGCGTCCTGCTCATGCCATTCCTCGGCATGAGCCTGTTGCGGCTCGTCGGCAAGGCCATGGAATCGCGCGGGCTGTCGTTGACGGTCACGATCCTCTCCGCCCTCATGACGGCGGGGCTGGCCGCTTCGGTGGTCGTCTTCGCGCTCGATGCGATCCAGCTCAAGACGATCGTCACGTCCCAGATGTTGGCGGCGTTCAAGGTGACATCGGTCCGCGTCGGCGTCATCGCCATCCTCTTCGCCATCGCGTACCTCATGCTCGCGCTGTCCGGCAGGGAGAAACGGACGCGCCGCGTGTCGTCTTCACGCCGCAGTCGAACCGCCAGCTATGACGATGACGACGAGGATGATGAAGACGAAGACTATGCGCCGCGGTCATCGCGTCGGAGTCGCGCTGGACGGCTGACCTGAGCGCGAATCGATCAATCAAAACGCACGAAGGCCCCGGCGAAATCGCCGGGGCCTTCGTGTTTCCTACCAACGGTCGGCTTAGTAACCGAGCTCGTCGTCCGAGCTGTGCACCTTGCTCGGCGTATCCGGCTTCGGCGGCTGCTCGGCCGGAACCGAGGTCACCGAGAGCACGATGCGGCGGTGGATCGGATCCACCTCGAGCACGCGCGTGTTCAGGTTCATCGTCTCCCAGCAGAAGTCCGCCGGGTTGGTGACCGTCCCTTCCGGGTTCAGCTGGCTCACCGGCACGAAGCCTTCGATGTCGTTGCCGAGATCGACGACCACGCCCTTGTCCATCAGGCGCACGACCTTGCCCGGGAGTTCCGTCCCGACCGGGTAGCTCTCGCCGATGCGGAGCCACGGATCTTCCTCGGCCTGCTTCAGACCGAGCGAGATCCGCTTGTTCTCGCTGTCGATGTTGAGAATCACGACATCCACGGCGTCACCCTTCTTGACCACTTCCGACGGGTGCTGGACGCGCTTCGTCCAGGACATGTCGGAGATGTGGATGAGGCCGTCGATCCCCGGCTCGATTTCGACGAACGCACCGAACGACGTCAGGTTGCGCACCTTGCCGTTGATGCGGGTGCCGACCGGGTACTTGAGCGGCAGGATGACCCACGGATCCTGCTCGGTCTGCTTCATGCCGAGCGAGATCTTCTCTTCCGTCTCGTCGACCTTGAGCACCACCGCGTCGATCGCCTCGCCGATGGACACGATCTTCGACGGGTGCCGGACGTTGCGCGTCCAGCTCATCTCGGAAATGTGCACCAGCCCTTCGATGCCCGGCTCGAGCTCGATGAAGGCGCCGTAGTTCGTGATCGACACGACCTTGCCGCTGACGCGCGTCCCCACCGGGTACTTGGCCGCGACATCCTTCCACGGATAGCTCTGGAGCTGCTTGAGGCCGAGCGAGATGCGCTCGCGCTCCCAATCGATGTCCAGCACCTTGATCTCGAGTTCCATGCCGATCTGGACCATCTCGCTCGGATGCGAGATGCGGCCCCACGACATGTCGGTGATGTGGAGCAGGCCGTCCACGCCCCCGAGGTCGATGAACGCACCGAAGTCGGTGATGTTCTTGACCACGCCCTTCCGCACCTGGTCCTTCGCGAGCTCCTTCATGAGCTTCTCGCGCTTGCCGGCACGTTCCGTCTCGAGGATCACGCGGCGCGACACGACGATGTTGCGGCGGCGCTTGTTGAGCTTGATGATCTTGAACTCGTACTTGTGGCCGAGCAGCTCGTCGATGTTCGGGACGCGACGCAGCGCGATCTGCGAGCCCGGGAGGAAGGCGTCCACCCCCATGAGGTCCACGACCACGCCGCCCTTGATCTTCTTGACGAGCGTGCCGGTGACCG
>JBDKIJ010000100.1:0-5101 GCA_039797155.1 Gemmatimonadota bacterium
ACGCCCTCACGACGTTGTCGGCGGCCGCGTTCAACATCACCGGTTCCACGGGCGCCGGCGCCATCCTGGGCAACCCGGGTAACGCCAACCTCAAGCCGGAGCGCGGCACCGAGTTCGAAGCTGGTCTGGACGCCGGATTCTTCAACAACCGCGTCTCGGCCGAACTGACCTACTTCAACAAGACCACGAAGGACCTGATCATCGCCCAGCCGATTCCGCCGTCGCTCGGTTTCGCGTCGAACCCGCTTGCCAACATCGGGTCCGTACTGAATCGCGGTGTCGAATTGGCGATGAATGTGGGTGCGATCAACCGTGAGAACGTGCGCTGGGATATCCGTGCCGGCGCCAACACGCTGCACAACGAGCTGACCAGCCTTGGCACCGTGCTGCCGTTCTTCCTGGGCGGCCAGACGCGGACGATCGTCGGGCAGCAGCTCGGTGTGTTCGTGTCGAAGAAGATCGAGTCCATCGATCTGGCCTCGAAGAAGGTGACCGTCAGCGACACGCTCGCGCCGATGGGCAATCTCTTCCCGACGCTCGAGTGGAACCTCACGAATACCGTGACGCTGTTCAAGAATCTGCGCATCTCGGCCCTGCTCGATGCCAAGCGCAACTTCATGATCCAGAACAACACGGCGTTCTTCCGCGAGACGCAGCTGGTCCGTTCGAACCTGCGCCTCGATACGCTCGCCTTGTCGCCGACGGAGCGCCTTCGCCGCTACGGCAATCCGACGCCTGGGCAGCCGGCCTTCGTGACGAACAAGGGGAATCCGGCCACCATCAATGACGTGGTGGACGCCTACCTCGAGCGCGGCGATTTCGTCCGCCTCCGCGACGTGTCGCTGACGTACAGCCTGCCGTCGTCGCTGACGCGGAAGCTCGGCGGACGCTTCCAGGCCGCCTCGCTGACGTACTCGATCCAGAACGTCCAGCTATGGACGGATTACTCCGGCGCTGATCCGGAAATCAACTCGCAGACCGGCGCTTTCTCGCGTCAGGACTTCCTGACGTTGCCGAATCCGCGGACGCAGATCCTGCGTCTCAACCTCACCTTCTAAGCCGCGACTTGATCATGAAGACGATCCGACGCGCGGTGACGCGCACGGCTGCTGGCGCGGCTCTCCTTGTGGGAGCCACGGCTTGCGGCGATTCCTTCCTCAAGGTCACGAACCCCAACGTGATCGACAAAGCCACCGTGGACCCGCTCTCCGGCGCCACGACGCTGGCACTTTCGGCCCAGCAGAACTTCGCCACGGCGATCGGCTGGCTGGCCATGTACGGCGGCTGGTTCACTGGTGAGGCGAACGTGTCCGACACGTTCCCGACCCGCAACGAATTCGGTTTCCGCACCATCACCGATCTCAACGGTTCCCTGAGCGGCGATGTATGGAACCCGATGCAGCTCGCGGCGGCCTCGGCGAAGGAGGTCCTTGACCTCACGCTGCCGAATCCGACCAGCAACATCAACATCGCGCGCGCCGCCACGTTCCGCGGCTTCGCCATCCTGCAGCTCGCGACCGACTTCTGCACGGCCACGCTCTCGTCGGGCCCCGAGCTCACCACGGCGCAGATGCTCGACTCGGCCGCCTTCTGGTTCTCGAAGGGGATCGACGTGGGCAAGGCGAACGCCAGCGCAGACGGCGTGGCCCTGGCGAACGCGGCGCTCGTCGGCCGTGCCCGCGCCAAGCTGCAAAAGGGTGACAACGCGGGAGCGGCGGCCGACGCCGCCGGCGTGCCGGCTGGGTTCGTGTTCAACCTCCGTTATACGGATGACCTGAACAACCGCACCCGTCTCTCGAACCGCATGTGGCAGTTCTCCTTCGATCGCGGCTCGATCAGCGTGACCAAGTGGTACCACCTGCAGAACGATCCGCGTGTCACCTACAACCCGCCGGGCAAGACGACGGCGAACCCGCAGGATGCGGTCCCCGAGGGCTTCTATCAGCAGACGAAGTTCCCGACGTACGCGTCGAGCATCCGTCTCGCGTCGAAGCTCGAAGCCGACTACATCGCGGCAGAGGTCGGGACGACGTCGGCGCAGCTGGCCCTGATCAACGCCCGTCGTGAAGCGAACGGCAAGCCGGCCTACGACGGCGCGTCGGATGCCGCCAGCGTGAAGACGGAGCTGTTCAATCAGCGCGCGCTCGACTTCTATCTCGAAGGCAAGCGGGTGGCGGATCTCCGCCGTGCGCCGGCCAACGTGGTGAGCATCACGCCGGCTGGTCAGCCGTACTTCAAGCCGGGCTACGGGAATGTCGGCACGGCGACGTGCTACCCGATTCCGCGTTCGGAGCGCGACAACAACCCGAACATGAAGGCGAAGTAAGCCGTTCGACTTCCTCGGGTCGTCAGACGGGCGTCAGGACTTCGGTCCTGGCGCCCGTTTTTCTTGAGGGTCGCGGCACTGTCGCACGCCATCAACACCCCCTGCCGCACTCGTACAACATTTCGAGATGAACCCCTCATCACCTGTGACGAGGTATCGCGCATTTCTCTATCTGGAAATCGAAACGTCGTGCCGATAGCGTGACGGCGATCAATGGTCCGCGAGTTGCTGAGGTCGTTGGCATTCCGCCGTAGTGAATACCGCCCTCGACCCCAATCCTTCATGACGCTCACCACACTTGGCCGCGCCGTAGCCGCCGGGGTGATGTTCCTTAGCCTAGCGGCGTGCTCCTCTGACCTCGCCACGACGGAGGCTATGACGACTGGCCCGCGATACGCCTCCGCCAAGCTGCCGACCACCAAGGTCGACATGCAGACGGTTGGCGACTCGATTTTCGAGGACATCAACCTGTCGCGTGGCCGGAATCAGTCCTGCGCGAGCTGTCATTCGAGTGCCTTCGGCTACGCCGGCCCCGACGTCGCCGAAGTGTCGTCTCCCCCGACCGAGGGCACGTTCGAGTCGATCGGCGATGCGTTCTACGAGGGGTCGATCAACGGACGATTCGGTGACCGCAAGCCCCCCTCAGCGGCCTACGCGTCGTATGCCCCGCCGCTGTTTTTTGACAATCAGGAGAACACCTATCGCGGTGGCAATTTCTGGGATGGTCGCGCGAGCGGTGGCGCAGGGATCACGGCGATCGCGGCGCAGGGGATTGGGCCCTTTGCCGCAGGACCGGAGCATGCGTTTGGACCGGCGTGTGTCCTATGGGAGATCTCGCAGTCGAAGTACGCCGCCGACTTCTCCACGGCCGCTGGGGTGGACTACACCACCTTGAATTTTCAGACCGTATGGGATGCCTACTTTACCGCGACGGGCGTGGCCTTCCCGGCAGGATGTCACGACATCACGCGGACCGATGACCGCTTCACGGAAGTCATCCAGACCTTCCCCGCCACGCTAACCACTTCGGAACGGGGGGCCTTCGAGGCCGCCTACCAGAAGGTCGGCAACGCGCTCGCCGCCTACGAGCATTCGAACAAGGTCAACGAGTTCAGCAGCAAGTTCGACCTGACGCCGCGCTCCGGGTGGACCCAAGACGAAATGCTCGGCGAACAGCTGTTCTTCAATGGCTCAGGGTGCGCCGCCTGCCACAACTCGGAGAAGGCGCCCCAGATCTTCACGGATTTCAGCTACTACAACATCGGGGTGCCGGCCAACCCGCGGAATCCCGCCGTCCTTCATGATCCGCAGTGGAAGGACAAGGGGCTCGGCCCGGTGGTCGGCGACGCCACGTTCGACGGCTCCTTCAAGTCGCCGCCCCTGCGAAACGTCGATACGCGCCTGAAGGGCGGGCGCAAAACGTACATGCACAACGGGGTCTTCTCGAGCCTCGAAACGGTCGTGCACTTCTACAACACCCGCGACCTCAAGGCCTGCCCGATCGGTATGGATATGGCCAAGCAGTGGAAGCGCTTCCCGACGGTGAAGGATGGGGTGTCGCAGGTGAAGAGCGGCATCTGCTGGCCGCGGCCCGACTTTCCAAACAATCGGCTGGTTACGAATGTGATCGGTGGCCGCGGTCCGATCGGCAACATCGGCTTGACCGCCACTGAGGAGCGGCGACTGGTGGCGTACATGAAGACGCTGTCCGATACCGACGTGAATCCCTGATCCCAGCCTTGCCGGATTCCAAACCCCCGCCCGGTCAACCAGGCGGGGGTTTGTCAGTTAATGTTTACAATCAAATTGTCTAGTTTTATTGACAGTTTGTCGAAGTGGCCGCACTATACGAATGCGACCAGTCGGTCCTAAATTCACCGGATCCTGCGGTGCTTTCTCGCAGGAACCTGACGCGATCCGTGGCGTTGACTTCACGGACCCGTGAGGGTGCCGCGTACTTGTGTCCGAATTCTGCCCTTCCTGCTCCGCGCCGATGCGCCAGCCCGCCCCATCGACCCACCCATGATCGCGACGCCCGTTGAAAACGCCGCGACGGATGCGGCAGAGTGCGCGCGGATTACGTTGGCCCACGCGCGGACCTTCTCGCTCGCCAGCCGGCTGCTTCCGGCCGAGAAGCGCCGAGCGGCGTATGCGTTGTATGCGTTCTGCCGAGTGGCCGACGACCTGGTCGATCAGGCGGATCATGGTGACCTCGCGATCCTGCGCACGCAGCTCGACGGGTATCGGCAGGCGCTGCAGGCGGCGCTCGATGGAGAACCTAGCGGCCCGATCTTCCGCGAGTTGGCGTGGGTGACGCGCGCGTATGGCGTGGCGGCCGACCCGCTGTTCGAGTTGCTCGACGGGGTCGCGCGCGACCTCGAAGCCCATCGCTACGAGACGTGGGTTGAACTCGAGCAGTACTGCGAAGGGGTGGCCAGCTCCGTCGGCGAGATGTGCACCTACGTGTTCGGTGTACCGGCGGGCCCCGCGTTGCAAACGCAGGCCATCCGCTACGCGCGCACTTTGGGTACCGCGATGCAGCTCACCAACATCCTCCGGGACGTGGGGGAGGATGCCCAGCGCGGCCGTTGCTATCTGCCGGGGGAGGATCTCGCCCGATTCGGGCTGTCGGCCGACGAGGTGCTCGCCCATGAGACGGGACTGGCGCGCGATGCGCGCTGGACCCGGCTGATGGCGTTCGAAGTGAGTCGGGCCCGCGCGCTGTATGCGGCCGCCATGCCGGGGATCGCGCTGCTTGAGCCCGACGCCCAGCGG
>JBDKIJ010000101.1:0-6349 GCA_039797155.1 Gemmatimonadota bacterium
ATCCAGCGGTCGCCGCGCGCCGCAATCAGCTCAAGTGGAGTCGAGAGACGATGCAGGTCGCGATACAGCGCTGGCAGATCCCATCGCGCCATCATGGTGAGCGCGGCATGGACGTGCGTCGGCATCGCACACAGCGTCTCGTAGCGCGCCAGCTGGGTCGCGGTGAGGGTCGATCCCGTGCTGGCAAGCATGCGCCGCACCAGCCCGGTGGCCGCCGCAACGCGGGCCCCTTCGCTGGCAACCACGTCCCGCTCCACCAGCGTCCCCAGGAGTGGCGCAATCAGGGCGACGTACCAGGCGGGAGGGGCGACCAGGGCCGGACAGAAGCCCAGCAGGTGATCGGCGGCGAGGGCCCCGTCCACCGTCATGCGGAGCAGGACCGAGACGCCGGCCGAGTGTCCGGCGGCGAGCTGCGGCCGGCAATGGAGTGCCTGGAGGAGGCGCCCCAGCTCCCGCGCCATCCCGACGAGCGCATAGGGATCCCGCGCCCGCTCTACCGTCGACGGCACCGAGGTAAAGCCATGCCCTGGGAGATCCACAGCGACCACGTCGAAGTGCTCGGCCAGCGCGGCGGTGGCCCCTGCCCACGAGGCCGTCGCGCCTCCCGTCCCGTGCACCAGCAGGAGCGTGGGGCCGCGCCCCTGCCGCTGGATGTGCCAGCGGATCCCCTCGACCTCATGCCAGACCGAGTGGTCGAGGTCCGGCCAGTCAGCCGGAGGGGGCGGTGGCGGTGGCAAAGTCATGGGCACTTGGCGGGAACTCTGAGAAACTTTGAATTCTTTTGTACATAATTCTTGACGCATTGAACCGTAAGGTCCAGTTTACACTCGCAGTCGAGAAGTGAGCCACTCGCGAGGCGAGTGGCATCCCCGCCGTGCGGGACCAGCGCGGCAGCACCTGCATTTCCCCGGAGGCAGAGATGTCTGATAAGGGCGGAATGACTGAGGAAGAAGCGCGTCGCTTCCATGGCCACATGGTGGTCGGCACCCTCGGTTACGTCGTCGTCGCAGCGGTCGCGCATATGCTCGCGTGGTCGTGGCGTCCCTGGTTCTAATCCACTGATTCTCACGCTGGAGAAACCATGCACAGAATCTGGACTGGAACCGACCCGCACATGGTAATGGCCGGTCTCGGCGCATTCCTCGTTGGCGCGGTGCTCGTGATGCACATGTGGGCCTATAGCCAGTTCAACTGGCCCGCATCGCTGAAGGCCAAGTACGCGACACCTCCTGCCGCCACTCGCTAAGGAGCATTTATGCACCGCATTTGGTTGATGTTCGACCCGCGGCGCGTCCTGGTAGCGATGGTGGGCTTCCTGGCCGTACTCGCGTTGACGATCCACTTCATCCTGCTCAGCTCGCAGCGCTACTCGTGGATCGAGAACGGGACGCTTGCGGCGGCGCAGGCGCCCGTCGGAGTACCAGCCCCGGCCGCGTCGGCAGAAATGTCGCCGTTGCCACCGGGTCGGTAACACGCCGTGCACCGTCGCCGGGATGGCGATTCGCACGTGTCGGTGCGACGCCATCCCGGGTTCGACGGCCCCACCCTGAGGCACGCTGGACCCTCCCTTTTTCCTCACGCTGTTCCATCTCTGCGCGTCCGGAGAGATCGCCCATGGCGATGCTGAGCTTCGAAAAGAAGTACCGAGTCCGTGGTGGTACGCTGATCGGCGGAGATCTTTTCGATTTCTGGTTCGGTCCGTTCTACGTCGGCTTCTTCGGGGTCACGACGATCTTCTTTGTCACCCTCGGCACGCTGATGTGCGTGTGGGGCGCGGCGATGGGACCGACGTGGAACCTCTGGCAAATCAATATTGCCCCGCCCGATCTCAAGTATGGGCTGGGCCTCGCACCGCTCCGCGAGGGCGGTCTCTGGCAGATCATCACGCTCTGTGCGTTGGGTGCCTTCGGCAGTTGGGCGCTCCGGCAGGCGGAGATCAGCCGCAAGCTCGGCATGGGGATGCATATCCCCTGGGCCTATGGCGCGGCGGTCTTCGCCTACGCCACGCTCGTCGTGATCCGCCCGCTGCTGCTTGGCGCGTGGGGACACGGCTTTCCGTACGGCATCTTCTCGCACCTCGATTGGGTGTCGAATGTCGGGTACCAGTACCTGCACTTCCACTACAATCCGGCGCACATGATCGCCGTGACGTTCTTCTTCACGAACTGTCTCGCGCTGGCGATGCACGGCTCGCTGATCCTCTCGGTCACGAATCCGCCGAAGGGAACACCCGTCGGCACGAGTGAACAGGAGAACGTCTTCTTCCGCGATCTCGTCGGCTATTCCATCGGCGCGATCGGCATTCACCGTCTGGGGCTCTTCCTCGCCGTCGGTGCGGGCATCTGGAGCGCGATCTGCATCGTGATCTCCGGGCCGTTCTGGACGCAGGGGTGGCCGGAGTGGTGGAGCTGGTGGCTCAATCTCCCGATCTGGCGCTGAGGCGACGATGCTCGAATACCAGAATCTCTTCACGCGTGTTCAGGTTCGCACGGTTCCTGAACCTGGTCTCCCGATCGACGAATCGACGGGTGGACGCCTCGGTACGGGCGCCTTCTCCGCGCTGGCCGGCAAGTTCGGCGACGCGCAGATCGGCCCGATCTATCTCGGTTGGTCCGGCATTCTCTCGCTGATCTTCGGCTTCATCGCCTTCGAGATCGTCGGCCTCAACATGTGGGCCTCGGTGGGGTGGGATCCGGTCGAGTTCATCCGCCAGCTCCCGTGGTTGGCCCTTGAGCCGCCGCCACCGCAATACGGGCTGCGCATCCCGCCGCTCAAGCAGGGGGGCTGGTATCTGCTCGCCGGCTTCTTCCTGACGATGAGCATTTTCCTCTGGTGGATCCGCGTCTATCGTCGGGCGCGTGCGCTCAAGATGGGCACGCATCTCCCCTGGGCGTTTGCCAGCGCGATCTTCCTCTACCTGACGTTCTTCCTGCAGCCGCTCCTCGTCGGCAGCTGGAGCGAGATGGTCCCCTTCGGACTCTTCCCGCACCTCGACTGGACGTCGGCGTTCTCGATCCGCTACGGGAATCTCTACTACAACCCGTTCCACGCGCTCTCGATCGTCTTCCTGTACGGCTCCGCGGTGCTCTTCGCGATGCACGGCGCGACGATCCTCGCCACGGCCCGCATGGGTGGTGAGCGCGAAATCGAGCAGATTACCGATCGCGGCACGGCGGCGGAGCGCTCGATGCTCTTCTGGCGCTGGACGATGGGCTTCAACGCGAACATGGAGTCGTTCCATCGCTGGGCCTGGTGGTTCGCGGTCCTCACCACGTTCACCGGTGGCATCGGCATCCTGCTCACGGGCACGGTGGTCGACAACTGGTACCTCTGGGGCGTGAAGCACGGCATCGTGTCGCCGTACCCGGCACAGAATGTCCTGACGCCGGAGCAGCAGCAGTTGCTGCGCGGCCGCTATCAGGGCACGCCGCCGGATACCTTCCCGTCGTATCAGCAGGCTCCCGCCGTCATGACGGATTCGATGGCGGCGATGCCCCTCGATTCGCTCGCCTCGGATTCGACGGCCGTGGATTCAACGGCCGCGCCGAGTGCACCGTCGCCAGCCGCCGCCACCGCGCCCATCGCGGCGCCGGTCAAGGCGCCAGCCCCTGCCCCAGCCAAACCGCCGGTTCCGCCGGCGGGAGGGACCACGCGATGATCACGATGCGTCAACTCGTGCGCTTCGGCGCACCGCTCGCCCTCGTGACGCTGGGCGCCTGCGGCGATCGCGTCGTCGAGAACGTGCAGGTCGGGTACCGCGGCACCGCGATGGAGCAGAATTACCAGCGGGGTGACCTGAAGGCGAAGTTCCAGCAGGTGAAGATCCCGGCGACGCTGCCGCCCGCCGGCGCCTCGCCGCCGGGGCCGCTGCCGTGGCGGAACGTGCAGGTCCTCAATGACATCAGCGTGGCCGAGTTCAATCGCACGATGATCGCGATGAGCACCTGGGTCGCAGGAACGGGGAACTGCGCGTACTGCCACAATGTGGCCGCGTTCTGGTCGGATACCCTGCCCAACGGCAAGCCGATCTACACCAAGATCGTGGCGCGTCGCATGCTGCAGATGACGCGCAACATCAACGGCAACTACACGCAGCACGTCAAGAACACCGGTGTCACCTGCTACACCTGCCATATGGGGAAGCCGCTGCCGAATGGCCTGTGGTTCTACAGCAGCCAGACGGACTACCTCCGGCACTATCTCGATCGTGACGGCGCGCGGGTGATCTCCACGAGCGTCTCCCCGTCGAATGCCAACCGCAGCTCGGTCAAGCAGACGGAGTGGACGTACGCGCTGATGATCTCGCAGTCGAAGTCGCTCGGCGTGAACTGCACGTACTGCCACAACAGCCGGCAGTTCTCCAGCTGGACGCAGGCCCCGCCAGCCCGTGCCACGGCCTATCACGGCATCCTCATGCTGCGCGACGTGAATCAGAACTACCTCGCGCCGCTGCAGCCGGTGTACCCGTCGGTTCGCCTGGGTCACATGGGCGATGCCCCGAAAGCACAGTGCGTCACCTGCCACAACGGCGCGTACAAGCCGCTGTACGGGGCGCAGATGGCCAAGGACTACCCGGCGATGTGGGGCCGCGCCGACTGGAACGGGAAGCCGTTCCCAGGGCTCGGCATGCCCATGGACTCGGCGGCGGCGACGGCGGCACCGGCCGCCCCGGCCCCAGCGGCTGGGCCTGCTCCAACGATCAAGAGTTCAAGCAGCAGCAAGGCGGCCCCCATGGGAACGGTGGGCGGGACGAACTAGCACGATCCTGGGTTCTCCCGCGCACAGGGCTGCTGGCCCGCCGCGCGGATCACGCCCCGTGGCACTTCGGTGTCACGGGGCGTGTGGCATCTGTCAGTTCGACATGACGATTCAGGCGTACCGCGGACGCGACGACCCGCCTCGAGAAACCCGAATGACCTACTGTGCATTGAGTCTCGGTTGAGCACCGGCGGTCGCCGGTGCCCTGCTCCTTTCCTGCCCCGAGGCTCGAGCCGCCCATGTCGATGCGCCGTCTTCCCGTCTACATCCTCGCGGATGTCTCCGGCTCCATGCAGGGGACCCCGATCGAGTCGGTCAAATCCGGCATCCGGCAACTGCACCGCGACCTGCTCGGCGATCCCCAGGCCATCGAGTCCGCCTATCTCTCGATCCTGACCTTCGCCAATCAGGCGCAGCAGCTCGTGCCGCTCACCGAAGTCGCGCTGTTCGATCCGCCAGAGCTCACCGCCAACGGCAATACGAACTTCGGCGACGGCCTGCGCCTCCTGCTCGACTGTTTCGACCGGGAACTGATTCGCACCACCGCCGAACAGAAGGGCGATTGGCGTCCATTGGTGTTCATCCTTTCGGACGGGGCGCCCACCGACGTGGATTGGCCGATGTTCGCGCAGCAGCTCCGCGAGCGACGGCCGGCGAACATCATCGCCGTCGCCTGCGGCGATCAGGCCGATGTCTCCGTGCTCAAGCAGGTCACCGAGCTGGTCATCCAGATGCAGGACATGACCCCGGACGCCTTCAAGGCCTTCTTCCGGTTCGTGTCAGCCTCCGTCAAGCAGACAAGTGCCAAGGTCGGCGCCGTCGCGGACGGTCAGGGGATCACCCTCCCGCCGCCGCCGCCGGGCATCACGATCGTTCCGTAACCGCGGGATGATCGAATCACAGTCAGACGCCCCCGGAGATACCCCTTCGGTGGCGGCGATCGACGGGCCTGCAGTCGTGTCGCCTCCACGCCCCGTGTGGGCCACCGAACCACCGCGCACCGCATGGTGCCCGCCAGAGTGGGAAGCACGGCTCGCCGAGGTGGCATCAGGCATCGTGCAACCAGCGGATGGCGAGGAGCCGATCGCCGCGTCGCCCGAGGCCGTCACGATTGATGCGGATCACGGCGATTGGCGTCTGATCGGCGCATCGCGACGCGGTCGACTGCATGCCCATCGCGCCGAGCATCGTGAAGACGCCGTAGCGCACGCGACATGGCGTGGTGGGTGGTGTGTCGCCGTTGCCGATGGTGCAGGATCGTCACCGTACAGCCGAATCGGCTCGACGATCGTCACGCGCGTCTTCACGGAACAGATCGCCCACATGGTCCCACGGGATGTCCGCGCGTTGGGCACGACATCCATCGGCGATGCATTACGGGAGTCGCTCGCGCAAGCGAACACTGCGCTGCGGCGGTTCGCTGATGACGTCGGTGAACCGTGGAAGGCCTTCCGCACCACTCTGCTGGCCACAGTGGTGCACGGGGAGCACCTCGCGACGGTGCAGATTGGCGACGGTGCCATCCTGCTGCGCGCCGTGGACGGCACGGTACATCATCCGTACACGCCAGCCGTTGGCGAATACTCGGGTG
>JBDKIJ010000102.1:0-5481 GCA_039797155.1 Gemmatimonadota bacterium
TCACGATTCCCGGCTACGAGCCGCAGCGAATCAACGATCGTGTTTCCACGCTCCACAGCATCGACTTCGTGCCGCAGAATTCCTCGCGCGGCAGCACGTATTCGCTCACGATGTCGGGCAACTTCAACCGGACCTCGCCGGTTGGCGCGGGTGGTGGCTTCGGTGGCGGCGGGTTCGGTGGTTTTGGTGGTTTTGGTGCCAGTCTGATCACCCCGTCGCGCGACGGCACGCGCATCAATTACGGCGGCGCGGTACAGGCCCGCCACAGCGGCATGCTCGGCTTCAAGGGGATCTTCACCGAAACCACGCTCGGCTACAGCACCTCGCGCAGCGACGCGGATCCCTTTCTCGTCCTGCCCTCCGGGTCCGTGCGCGTGAACTCGCAGTTCGCTGATGGCAGCGCGTCGGTGGCCAACCTGCAGTTCGGCGGCAGTCAGGCGCTGAACAACGCCAATGCGAATGCGTCGATCGCCGGCAACAACACCCTGTCGTGGTTCTCGAGTGATAACCGGCACCGCGTCAAGCTGACGACGGAGCTTCGCCGCGATGAGTTCTCCCAGCTGTTCAACTTCAACGAGTTCGGGTCGTACTCCTACAACTCGCTGGCGGATCTGCAGGCCAACAAGCCGGCCCAGTTCACGCGGTTGCTTTCGGCCCGCACCCGGACCGGGAGCCAGTATGTGGGCGCGATGTCGTTGGGTGATGCCTGGCGCCCGACAAGCGACCTGCAGGTCCAGTATGGGGTCCGCGTTGACGGCAATCGCTTCAACATGGGACCGGCATCCAATCCGGACATTCAGGCGAAGTTCGGCGTGGACAACGCGACCGTACCGAATCGCCTCTACGTGAGCCCGCGCATCGGGTTCTCCTGGACGGTCGGTCAGGCCGATCAGATGGCGCTGCTGCCGGGGATGGTACGTGCCCCGCGGGCGGTGGTGCGTGGCGGCGTCGGAATCTTCCAGAACACGCCCGGCACGCAGCTCATCTCGAATGCGATCGACAATACGGGGTTGCCCAGTGCGCTGCAGCAGCTGACCTGCGTGGGGGCTGCGACGCCGCTCCCGACATGGACGAGCTATGCCGTCGACCAGAATCTCATCCCGCGCGCCTGCGCGGACGGTTCGGCGGGGACGATCTTCTCGAACAGTGCACCGAACGTGGTCCTGTTCACGGATGGATTCCTGGCACAGCGTTCCATTCGTGGCAATCTGCAGTGGGCGGGCGCCGTGTTGAAGAATCGGGCGCTGCTCACCGCAGACGTGACGTACTCGCGTAACCAGCGGCAGCAGGGCGGCCTCGATCTCAATTTCCCGAATCAGCAGCGCTTCACACTGGCGAACGAAGGCAATCGGCCCGTGTTCGTGACGCCGGCAGCGATTGTCCCGACGACCGGCCAGGTCGCCTGGCGGCAGGCGCGTGTGGTGGATGCCTATGGCCGTGTCACCGGGCAAACCTCGGATCTCGAGTCGGAGAGCCGGCAGCTCAATGTCAGCATCCGGCCGCTCGTGTTCAATTCGCGCTACAGCTGGAGTCTGTCGTATGTGTTGGCTGACGTGCGGGAACAGTTCCTCGGGTTCTCCAGCACGGTCGCGTCGCCGCTTACCCGGGAGTGGTCAAAGGGCGGGTTCTTTTCGCGCCACCAGATCCAGTACTCGTTCAGCTACAACGCATGGGACGTGGTACGCGTCGGCTGGTTCGGCAACTTCCGGTCGGGGATCAACTACACGCCGAACGTCAATCAGGATCTGAACGGCGACAGCTACGGCAACGACCGCGCGTTCATCTTCGATCCGTCCGCGGTCTCCGATCCCGCGCTCAAGGCCGGGCTCCAGAACCTGTTGGCAAACGGGACCCGCGAAGCGGTCGGCTGCCTGCGCAGTCAGCTTGGAACCTTTGCCGCGCGCAACTCGTGCACCGGGCCGTGGACGATGTCGGGGAACCTCTCGCTCTCGTTCAACTCACTCAAGATCGGGTTGCCGCAGCGTGCGAATCTGTCGTTGCAGATCGCCAATCCGCTCAGCGGTCTTGATCGCCTGATCAACGGTGAGGATGGCCTCAAGGGATGGGGGGCCTTCATCAGCCCGAACTCGCAGCTGCTGTACGTGCGGGGCTTCGATGCCATGACCAACAGCTTCAAGTACGAGGTGAACGAGCGCTTCGGGTCAACGCGGCCGCGTGAAACGACGCAGCGGGCCAATCCGATGGCGGTGACGGCCCAGCTCCGCTTCGATGTCGGCCCCACGCGCGAGCGCCAGCAGCTGCTCCAGCAGCTCGATCGCGGGCGCACGCGCGCTGGTAACAAGCCGTCGCTCCAGCAGCTCCGGCAGACGGCGAACGTCGGTCTGATCAATCCGATGCAGCAGATGCTCCAGCAGGCCGACACGCTCAAGCTCACGCGGAAGCAGGCGGACAGTCTCGCCACGCTGAACCGGTGGTACGTGTTGCGCAGCGACAGCATCTGGACGCCGGTGGCACGCTTCCTGGCCGAATTGCCGGATCGCTACAATCACGATGACGCGTACGATCGCTACAAGACCGCGCGCGAGCAGAGCGTGGATATGCTCATCAAGGTGGTGCCGGGGATCCGGCAGCTGCTGACGCCTGCACAGATTCGCATCCTGCCCACGTCGCTTGTCAGCTTCCTCGACAAGCGCACACTGCAGGGGCTCCGGTCGGGATCGGCCGGTAACAACCAGTTCGGCGGGATGGGTGGATTCGCCGGCGGCTTCGGGGGAGGTGGTCGATAATGCGTGACCTCATGCAAATCTCGGCGGTTGGGTTCGTCGGGGTGTTCATGCCGATCGTTCTCGGCGCGCAGGACACCACGTCAACGGCGGCGGCCGTGCCCGTACGCGAGGTCACGCCGACGCTCGCCCGTTCAGCGACCGGCATCAACGGCGTGACCTCGATGCGGGTCCTGCCGGATGGCGCTGTCTTCGTGAACGACTTCCAGAAGCGGCAGATCGTGCGGTTTGATCCGACGCTCAAGAAGGTCACCATCGTGGCCGACACGGCGCCCGGCGCGCTCATGCCCTACGGGCAGCGTCCCCTGGGCATGCTCCCGTATCTCGGCGATTCCACGATTGTCGTGGATCCCTCCACGCTATCGCTGGTGCTGCTTGATGCATCCGGACGCACCGTCCGCGTCATGGCATCGCCTCGTTCGAATGACATCAACACGTTGTCGAGCGTGAACCTGGGCACGCACGCCGTCGATGCGCAGGGGCGCCTCTATTACCGGCAGGGAAGTTCCGGTGGGCCTCCGGGGGGGATGATGGGGGCGATGTTCGGGAGTGGAAACGAGCGCGATCGCAACCGTGGCGGGCAGGGCGGTGCACAGGCTGGCGGCAACACGCAGAATCGCGCCGCGCAGAATCAGAACCGCGGCGGAGAATTCGGAGGCGGCATGCCCGGTGGTATGCCTGGCGGGATGGGCGGCCAAGGCGGATTTGGCGGTGGCCCCGGATCGCGTGGGTGGAATCCGGCGAACCAACCGGACTCCGTGCCGATCGTTCGCGTTGACTTCGACAAGCGCTCGGCCGACACCATCACCTTCGTGAAGGTGCCGAAGAACGAAACGCAGATGACGCGCGGCGAGGACGGCTCCACGCGATTGACCATCAAGATCAATCCGATGCCGCAGGCCGATGACTGGGCGCTGCTGGCGGACGGGACCGTCGCCGTGATGCGGGTGCTTGACTATCACGTCGACTACTACCATCCGGATGGCAAGGTGTCATCGTCCTCGAAGCTCCCCTTCGACTGGAAGCGCATTAGCGACGAGGATAAGACCAAGCTCGTCGACTCACTGCAGGCGCTCGCGAAGGCTGCCAGCGATCGGGCCGGACAGGGAGGCGGTGGGTTCCGGATGAACTTCGAACCAATCGCCGCCGAACGGCTCCCCGACTACTATCCGCCGATCCGTCAGGGCTCGAGCATCGCCGACCGTGATGGGAACCTCTGGGTGGTGCCCACTACGTCCACGCTGTCGGCGCAGCTCGCCCAGCAGATGCAGGGGATGGGCGGCATGATGGGGCGCGGTGGCGCTCCGGGGGCTCCACCGGCCGGCGCGGTCGTGGCTGGTGGACAGGCGCGTCCCGGCCGAGATAGCACGCGGGCGGGTGGTGCGCCGAACGCGGCGATGTTCGGCATGATGGCCGCGATGATGAGTCAGCCGCCGCTCGTCTATGACGTCATCACGCCGAGCGGCTCGCTCCAGTATCGCGTGAAGTTGCCGTCTGGTCGGCAGATCGCGGGGTTCGGCACGGATGGCCGGATCTATCTGCAGGCTCGCGAGGGGCGGCAGATCTTCCTTGAGACGGTGACGCTCAAGCCCTGAGCGTCCCATTCCCGAAAAAGCAGCGCGGCCCGATATCTCGTGAGGATATCGGGCCGCGCTGTTTTACGAGGGCTTCACGCCGGAGGACGGATCAGCCCTGCGGCCCTGCGGCCAGAATGGCCGGAGAAACCGCTTCGCCGAACTTCGTGATGTTCTCGCGGAACATTCCGGCCAGCTTCGAGGCCTGCGCATCATACGCCGCGCCATCGGCCCACGTCCGACGCGGGTCGAGCACCTCGCTCGGGACCCCCTCGATCGCCGTCGGCATGTGCAGCCCGAACACCGGGTGGGTCTGGTACGACGCCTGGGCCAGCCGTCCGTCGAGCGCCGCGTGAATCATGGCGCGCGTGTACGAGAGCTTCATGCGCGAGCCCACGCCGTACGCGCCACCGCTCCATCCCGTATTCACCAGCCACACCTGTGAGCCGTGCGTCTTCAGCAGCTCGCCGAGCATCTCGGCGTACTTGGTCGGATGCCAAACCAGGAAGACCGCACCGAAGCAGGCCGAGAACGTCGCCTGCGGCTCCGTGACGCCACGTTCCGTACCCGCGACTTTCGCCGTGTAGCCGGACAGGAAGTAGTACATCGCCTGCTCGGCGGTCAGCTTCGCGATCGGCGGCAGCACGCCGAATGCGTCAGCGGTGAGGAACACGACGTTCTTCGGATGCCCGCCACGGCCGCTTGGTACATGGTTGCGGATGTAGGGCAGCGGATACGACGCCCGCGTGTTCTCGGTGATGCTCTGATTCGCGAAATCCACCGTGCGCGCCGGCTGGTTCAGCACCACGTTCTCGAGGATGGTGCCGAACATCTGCGTCGTCTGATAGATGTCCGGCTCCCCTTCGGGCGACAGGTTGATGACCTTCGCGTAGCACCCGCCCTCGAAGTTGAACGTGCCGGTCGAGGACCAGCCATGCTCGTCATCGCCGATGAGGCCACGTGACGGATCCGCCGACAGCGTGGTCTTGCCGGTGCCGGACAGGCCGAAGAACAGCGCCGTGTCGCCCTCGGAGCCAATGTTGGCCGAGCAATGCATCGACAGAACGCCCTGCTTGGGGAGCAGGTAGTTCATGACCGTGAACATCGACTTCTTGAGTTCACCGGCGTAGCGCGTGCCGCCGATCAGAATGGCGCGCTCGGCC
>JBDKIJ010000103.1:0-5503 GCA_039797155.1 Gemmatimonadota bacterium
CCGCGAGTTGGGGCAACATGATTGCCGGCGGGCGGGAGTGGTTGCTGGTTGCGCCGTGGATCGCACTCGTGCCGGGCGCCGCGCTGCTGCTAACGGTGTTAGCCTCGACCTTCGTCGGCGACGGACTCAGCGCGCGCGCGCTGAACGCGCAACGTCACGACACCACGCGCTGACGTACGAAACGGGATCGTCCCTCGTCGCTGCTCGGTCGGTCTGATAGCCGTTTCATCGAGGCGACACGACGTTACGTCCCACGGGCCATCGTCCGGCATCGTCCACGCGCCGTCCGCCGGTTCACTGGCGAGGTTCACGGCACGCAGGAGAATGGCCGACGGGTCCACCGCAGAGAGGGTGATCGCTGAGACTTCGAGTCCTCGACCGGTGAGCGCGATCCCTGAGACCTCGTGGATGTCCGTGGTGAGATCGCGCCAGGATGCTCCAGCCAGCGGCACGAGCAGATCGTCAGCGGCGGCGCTGATCGCCTCAAGCGCCGTGCCGTCCACCGCACCATCGGCGGCGGCCTTGTGCAGCATGAGTCCGCATACCGCGCGAAACGCCCCCAGACACTGGGCCTCGGGTATCGCGGCCGGCCAACCCGCATGTCCGGGTCGTTCGGGGAGATCGTTCCGCGATAGTGCACCGGTGGAACGCAGCAGGGTGAGCGCAAGCCGATGGGGCGCAGGCTCCGCTTCCGCCAAGCCGTCGCTGAGCAGTGTGGCGGCGCGCCCCTGTTCGGACGTACACAGCCAGCGATGTATCGGCATGCCAGGCGGTACCGATTCCTGAGTGTCCTCCGGCAGCGTGATGGGTTCACGTACAACTGGACCGAACGCCGCATCGGCCGTGACGGTGGCGTATTCCGATTGATCGGTACGCCAGACGAATTGCAGCCGATGATCGGTGCGCCGATTCGTTCCGCGCATGCAACAGCGTACGACAGGTGATTCGGCGTCGATCTCCAGATCCGTCACCACGCGAATGTCTCCCCGTGGACCGACCGTTCGCGATGCATCGGCGGCACGCCACGCAATGCGTATGGTGGACCGCAGTGGTCCCCGGTGCGTGACCCATGCACGCACCGCGCGTAACCGGGTGGCGACCCCTCGTGGCGCCGAGGTGTAGCTGTCGCCGGCGTCAGGACGGGTCTCAAGCCAGCAGGCGTCGTCGATGCGCCGATCCCCGGCGATGACGGTGACCATGGGGCTTGTCTCGGCGTGCTCGACTCTCACCGTGAGATGGTCGTTGGCGCACAGGATCTGCTCGCCATCGATGCGGACGGAGACCGGAGTCCACGATGCGGCCTGCGGCGGCGGCGCCTCCAGCGACATCACGCGCAGCCCGAACGCGTCCACGGGAGGCGACCAGGTCAGGAGATGTCGTTCGACTACCAGATCGTTATCCGGGTAGTGCTGGGATGATTCCCGTCGGTGATACGTGATGCGGGTGCCAAGCTCCTGCGTGATCCATCCGGAATGGATCCATTGGGCCGTCGCTGGGGGCGCGGCGTTTGGTGACGCGTTAGCGGCGCTGCCGGGGCCGACGGCGACATCTGCCAGCGTGTCCATCACGACCACGCGTGCGATACCGTGACGAGGGCGCGCAGTCCGGTTTCGGATGACAACGGGCGCGCCCTCACGCCGCACCGCGCGTTCCCGTGCGGCGACTGGGTCGTGGCGCAACAGCCCCTGCAACGCGGACTCTCTGAGGCCAGGAAGCTGCGCGTGGACCGTTTCCTGACGCTGGGTCATCGCACGCGCGACGGCATCGACCGAGCACCCACACAGGGTGTCATGCGGATGGGTCGCGAGGAGATCCTCCCACGCGCGATGCAGCAGGGCCGGCAGTTGCGCCATCGTGACCCGTGCAGCGGTATCCGGAACGCTCGAGGTCGTCCGCTGCAGCCGAAGCAAGGCGAGCCATGGCTCGACGTCACGCAGGAGTGTCCGCTCAAGGATCGCGTTCGTCCGCTTCTGATGCGCCCGGGTAGCCAATGTGCCAGAGAGCGTCCAGGTATAGCCGTAACTGTTGCGCAATGCCCCGGTCACGATCGGCAAGGCTGTCTGTTGCGCCGCGGCGGCGAAAGCCTCGCCCCACTGAGTCAGCGATTGTGGCGCGACCTCCGCCTCGGGCGCCGCCACCTCCGCGAGCATGGCGAGGCGCCGCTCAAGATCCGGTTGCCGCGCATGATGATCGGCCCCGTTGAGCAGCAGGGCGATCCCCGTCGCCGATCGCTGCTCAAGCTGCGCCTGGAGTCTCGCCCATCGCGCTCGCACCGCGGCTTCATCCAGCGGCAGAGCGCTCCCGAATTCGTATCCGTCCGGTGGCAGATGGTGTACCACGACCTGCTCACCCGACGGGGCCACCCACACAAAGGCGTCCTGCGTGGGATGCCCGACGCCACCGATCCCGCGCCACGCGACGGCCACCGGCAGCCCGAACCCGTGAGCGAGGAGTGGCATCGCGGCCGGATGGCCGAAGGTGTCCGGACAATAGAGCACGGCGGGAGCCGCCGCACCGAAACGGTGCATCATTCGCCGCCCCGCCTCGAGATTGCGGATCAACGCCTCGCCGCCAGGGATCTGATTGTCGG
Source organism: Gemmatimonadota bacterium (assembly GCA_039797155.1). GTDB lineage: Bacteria > Gemmatimonadota > Gemmatimonadetes > Gemmatimonadales > Gemmatimonadaceae > Gemmatimonas. Next base: position 2,591 of record JBDKIJ010000103.1, read on the forward strand.
CGAGCACGTACCACGGCCCGGCTTCGATCACGCCGCGCTGCAGGGCATCGGCCAGACGCGTGAACGCCTCCGGCCGCACCCGCAGATAGTCATCGAGCACGATGGCCTGCCCATCGAGCAGGAACGGCACGGGCCGGGGATCGTCCAAGATGGCGTCCACCAGCGCCACCAACCGCTGCCGAAACCGCTCGGCGGGGTGGTACCACTCACGATCCCAGTGCGTGTGCGACACCACGGCAACCCGCAACCGGGTGGGCCTAGACGCGTCGCGCTGCACGGGTTCAGAGGAAGGAGCCACGAGGAGAAGCTACGACCGCCAGCATGGATTTGCCGCCCCCCGTTGACCATGCAGCGGGCGCCCTCGACCTTTCCCCGCGTGGAACTACTCAGCGAATTCTTCGACCGGCTGCGGGACCTGCCGGCGCTGGTCCAATGGGCCGGCTATGTGGGGCTTACGGCCATCATCTTCGCGGAGACGGGACTCCTAGTGGGGTTCTTCCTCCCCGGCGATTCCCTGCTCGTCACCGCGGGGCTGCTGGCCGCCGATCCGAGTTTCGGCCTGAATGTCTGGCTGCTCGGGGCGATCCTGATGGTTGCGGCCATTGTTGGCGACACCGTCGGCTACCATGTCGGGAAGACTACTGGTCCCCGAATCTTCCGCCGTGAGGATTCCCTCTTTTTCCATCGGGATCATCTGCTGCGGGCTCAGGCGTTCTACGACAAGCACGGCGGCAAGACGATCATCATCGCGCGATTCATGCCGATCGTGAGGACGTTCGCCCCGGTCGTCGCCGGCGTGGGGCAGATGGCGTATCGCCGTTTCGTGATGTACAACGTGGTCGGTGGCGTGCTCTGGATCTGGAGCATGCTTCTGACCGGCTGGGTGTTGGCCCGTACCGTGCCGGGGGTAGCCAAACACGTTGAGAAGATCATTCTCCTCGTCGTGTTCCTGTCGATCCTCCCTGGCCTCATCGCGTGGTGGCGCGAACGCCAGGCAAAGTCACGGTCCGCCTGATCGTTCGTTCATTCGATTCATCTTCCTTCACTCATTTTCCGGATACTCCTCATGGCCCACACGTTGCCGCCGCTGCCGTACGCGCCCGAAGCGCTCGAGCCGCACATCGATGCGCAGACGATGACGATTCATCATGGCAAGCATCATCAGGCCTACGTCACGAACCTGAATGCGGCCATCGAAAAGGCCCCCGAGATCGCGTCGTGGTCGCTGGACGACCTGTGCCGCAAGATCAACGAGGTGCCGGAAGCGGTCCGTACGGCCGTTCGCAACAACGGCGGTGGGCACTGGAATCACTCGCTCTTCTGGCAGCTGATGGCGCCGAATGCCGGCGGTGAGCCGACGGGTGCCCTCGGGGACGCCATCACCAAGACGTTCGGTTCGTTTGCCACGTTCAAGGAACAGTTCCAGGCGGCCGGCATGGGGCGCTTCGGCTCCGGTTGGGCTTGGCTGGTGAGCGATGGCAGCGGCGCGCTGTCGATCATGAGCACGCCGAATCAGGACAATCCGTTGATGGAAGGGAAGCACGCGCTCCTCGGCGTCGATGTGTGGGAGCACGCGTACTACCTGAAGTATCAGAACCGCCGCGCGGATTATCTCGGCGCGTTCTGGAACGTGGTGAGCTGGTCAGAAGTCGCGAAGCGCTACGGCAAGTAAACCAACGCAGTGGAAACACGGAGGGCCCGCACCATCCTGGTGCGGGCCCTCCGTGTATCCACAGGTACCGAGCTGCCGATCAGGCGTCGGCTACGTCAACCGGTCGACGCGCGCTCAGCAGCAGGGTAGTCGCCGTGTACAGTACCACCAACACGACGAGCCAACGGAGTGCCGTAAGCGGCAAGGATTTCACGATGAAGGCGGCGACAAAGACGGCGGGAACACCGCCGATGATGATGCTGACGATGGCGCGCGGATCGACCTTCCCCATGCGAATGAAGCGATCACCGGCGAAGGGCATCAGGAACGCGCACGATCCCATCATGATCGGGAAGCCCGCTGCGGGATTCATGCCGAGCACACTGACGAGGAGCAGGCATGGGCCGTACAGCCCGATACCCATCGTCATCAGAATGCCGAGAATGAAATTGCCCGTGAGCGCGATCCCGAGCTTCACACCGGTGACCCCGATCGCCTCCCCGCCCCCCGGCAGCACCCCAGCGGCCTGTGCCGCCGTCAGCGCCGCAGCACCGGCGAGGCAGATACCCATGCCGAACTGAATCCGCTGCGTGGGCCATTTTGCCACGAGCCCTGCCCCAACCCACGACCCCAACACCGCCACGGCGATCATGCCGACGAGGGTTACGGGTTCGACTTCAACGACCTGCGTGTAGATGAACGCCTGCGTGAGCGTCGCCAAAGCGTGCCCGGCATTGAGCGTGCCTGGAATGACGGCGTCCTTCACCCACTTCGTGGCGCGGAAGATCGTCGTCGTGGTCGCGAACGACCCGATGCCCAGCGTGTCGAGGAAGTCGGTAATCACCCCGGTCATGATGAGCCCCGGCGTCGGCTTCACAGAGCCAACCTTCGGCAGGCCGCGAATGAGCGAGACGAGGTGATAGACGGTGACAAGGGCCAATCCGCCCAAGAGGAGCAGCTTCGCGTCGAATGGCATCATGGAATCCATCAAGTGGCAGGCGCTACGACCGGAACGGCCGCGCGCCGGAGAGATTGCGCGCGGGACCAGTCCGACGCAAGCAAACGGTCAGCGTGCCGCTTCGCCTTCCAGATACGTGTAGCCTTCGAGGCCGGCGACGAAATCGGCGATGAAGGCATTGGCCTCTTCCCGCGGAATCCCCTTCGCGGCATTGACCTTCCGACGGAAGGTGGCGAGCAGCTGCGAAGCGCCGAACTGCACGTAGTTCAGCACCTCCGTCACCGTATCGCCTTCGACCAGATCG
>JBDKIJ010000104.1:0-10150 GCA_039797155.1 Gemmatimonadota bacterium
GTGACCGGTGTGGCGCGAGACGACTTCGGCGACCGTCCGTCGATGCTGCTGCGTGCCGCACACACGGATGTCGCCGCGGTGGACGCCTGGCTCGCACAGCACACCAGCGTGGCCGGATCAACAGCGCTTGGTGAGGTGCTCCGGGTGGAAGCGGGTCAGCCGGCCTTCGGCCTCGACATGGACGACGCGACGATTCCCCAGGAGGCCAACCTGGATACGCTCGGGGCGATCTCGTTCAGCAAGGGGTGCTACACTGGCCAGGAAACCGTGGCGCGGGTGCACTTCCGCGGGCATGTGAACCGCCACCTCCGCGGGCTCCGGGCGTTGACGGCGATCCCGGGTGGGGCGAGCCTCGTGGACCCGGACGGGAAGGCGGTCGGGGATGTGCGGTCTACCGTGCTGTCTCCGACATTCGGCGCGATCGCCTTGGGAATGATCCGTCGGGAGATCGCAGAGGGGGCGACGGTGATGATTCAGCCACCGGAGGGATCGGCCTTCGAGGCGACGGTGACCGTGCTCCCCTTTTCGGGGTAGGAAATGCAACGAGGGGGAGCGCCAGTGGCGCTCCCCCTCGCGACGACAACCGAAGCGATTAGTGCTTGGTCGTGTCGGCAGCCGGCGCAGCGGCGGCCGCGGCCGAGTCAACCGGGGCGGCAGCAGCCGAATCCATGGCCGGGGCGGCCGGGGCGGCAGCAGGAGCAGCGGCAGCGGTGTCAGCGGCCGGGGCCTCTTCCTTGGCGGAGCAGGCGGCGAGCACGATCGCAGCGGCGACGAGGGCAATGCGCTTCATGTGGAGGACTCCAAACGGTGCGGTGTTTGCGCCGTGCGTCCTTGTAAGCGCACGGCCCCCCCGGCAGAAGCGCCGCGGGGGATCAAGCGAGGTGAAGTTACGGTCTGGACAGTAGCTGTCAAGAGGTGGAAGCCGCGAAATCATCGCTGAGCGTCGCAACCAGATCATTGTGCCGCAACAACTTCACCGCAAAAAACCCTGCTATTTACAAAACACCGGTTATCTCCACAAAAAGCGAGGCCGGAACGGTTGGGACCGGTCGGGCACTTCTTGCGCCCGAAGTGCGCTCACCGATGCAGTGGGGTGCGACCGCCAAACCGGTCGGTGACTGGAACCGGTTGATGCCCCTCCCTTTGCCCGCTTGCCATTCCCTCTGTGACTCGACTCCCCGATACCCTCGGCGCCCTCAAGCGCTCCGGCTATGCCGCGAATCGTCCGTCGTCCGTCAAGGACGAAATCCGCCGCAACCTGATCGCGCGCCTGCAGGATGGCGGCCCGCTGTTTCGTGGCGTTCTGGGCTACGAAGACACCGTGATGCCGCAAATCGTCAATGCGCTCCTGGCCCGTCACAACTTCATCCTGTTGGGGCTCCGCGGGCAGGCCAAATCGCGTATCCTGCGCGCGCTGGCCTCGCTGCTTGATGAAGCGATGCCGGTCGTGGCGGGGAGCGAGGTGAACGACGATCCGTTCGCGCCGATCAGCAAGTACGCCCGACAACTGATCGAGGAACATGGGGATGATACCCCCATCGCCTGGGTCGGGCGCGATCAGCGCTACGTCGAAAAGCTGGCCACGCCGGACGTCACCGTGGCCGATATCATCGGTGATGTGGATCCCATCAAGGCCGCACGTGGCGGCCATCTGCTCAGCGACGAGCTGACGATCCACTACGGCATGCTCCCGCGCGCGAACCGTGGCATCTTCGCGCTGAATGAGCTGCCGGACCTCGCGGGGAAAGTCCAGGTCGGCCTCTTCAACATCATGCAGGAAGGGGATGTCCAGATCAAAGGCTATCCCGTCCGTCTGGCGCTCGATGTGCTGCTCTGCTTCACGGCGAACCCAGAGGACTACACGGCGCGCGGCAAGATCATCACGCCACTCAAGGACCGGATCGGTAGTGAGATCATCACGCACTATCCCGAGGCCGTCGAGCTCGGCGTCTCCATCACGCGACAGGAGGCGTGGACCCGCCGTGATCATGGCGTGGCGATCCGCGTGCCGGATCTGATCGAGGAAATCGTGGAGCGGATTGCGTTCGAAGCGCGCAGCGACAAGCGCATCGATCGGCGTTCGGGGGTGTCGCAACGCATGCCGATCACGACGATGGAGAACGTCGTCTCGAACGCAGAGCAGCGCGCCTTGCGGAACGGCGACAGCGAAGCCGTACCGCGCATCGCGGATGTCTATGCGGCCCTTCCCGCCATTACCGGCAAGATCGAACTCGAGTACGAGGGCGAGTTGGTGGGCGGTGCCGCGATCGCCCGGGAACTGATCCGTCGCGCCTGTGACGCGACGTTGCACGCGCGTGCCGGCGATCTCGACACGGACGAGATCGTGATGTGGTTCGACACCGGAAGTGCGCTCCAGGTGAGTGATGACACGGCCCTCGGCGTGGTGCGCAAGGGGTTCGATCTCGTCCCGGGGCTGGTGGACACGGTCACGGCGCTCGGGCTGGCCCCGCGCGGTGATGATGCCCTGATCGTGGTGGCGTGCGAACTGGTCCTTGAGGCGTTGGTGGCGCGCCGCAAGCTGTCCCGAACGGATGCCGGGTCGTACGGCCGCGCCGAACGGGAGACGCGCCGGCGACCGGGGCAGGATTACTCCTGAGCGGCCGGTAAACCGTCAGAGTCCCGGGCTGTAACCGTCGGTTAAGGTGGGGAGGGCGATGTTGGATTGATATCGCCCTCCCTTTGCACTCCCCGATGTTCCGATCTGTTTCCGCGCTCCGCCGATTCACTGTCGCGGGCATTCTGCTGCTGCCCGACGCGTTATCGGCACAACAACCACCTCGCGACAGCGTAGCACGGCGCGACACGACCGCGCAGACGCTGACGCCGTTTGCAGTCCGCGCGACGCGCAGCACTACGAGTCCGTTTGCCGCGCCCCTGGCCATCACCCATATCGATCGCGAGGCCTTCGCTTCGAAGTCGGGGTTCGGATTACAAGACGCCATGGCCATGGTGCCTGGCGCACTGGTCCAATCACGCTACGGCACGAGTGACGTACGGCTGGTAATCCGCGGATTCGGTGCGCGCGGTGCCGGCGACCGCAGCAATGCGGGCACGTCGCGGGGGATCCGCGTGCTGCTCGACGGCATTCCGGAGACGGAGCCGGATGGACGCACCTCTTTCGACAATATCGATCTCGGGATCGCCGAATCCGTAGACGTGATCCGCTCGAACGCGAGTGCGCTATGGGGCAACGCCGCCGGGGGGGTCGTGAACGTCAGTACGGTCCCCAGTACGGATCGGCCGTTCGCGTCGCTCCAATCACAGGCGGGCAGTTTCGGTTTACAGCGACACCTGATTCAGACCGGTACGCCCATTGGCCGTGATGGCGTGGCCTATGCGTCCTTTGCCAACACCACGTTTGCCGGATGGCGTGCCAATTCCGACGCCCGTCGCGTAACGGCAACCGTCGGCGTAGCCGCACCGATCGGTGACGGAACCAGCCTTCGCGTTCACGTCACGGGTTCGAACAATCTGTTCCATGTACCCGGCCCACTCAGCGCCGAGCAGATGGCGGCGAACCCGCAGCGTGCGAATAGCACATACGAGGCACGTGACGAGCGCCGCTACAATCGCATGGCGCGGTTCGGTGCCAACGTGGAGCATCGATTCGACGATCGGCAAACGCTGACGGCCATGGCGTACGTCAATCCGAAATATCTGCAACGTTCCGAACGCGGGACGTTCCGCGATTTCACCCGCTTTCATGGTGGCGGGAACGTGGCGTACAACCGGGTAGACCCGCTGACCGCCAACCTGCGCAATCGCCTGACGATCGGCGTGGATCAGGCCTATCAGGACGGCGCCATCCTCTTCTACTCGTTAAGCAGCACCAACGGACGGGGGACTACGCTCCGCGACAACAAGAAGGAAGGCGCCTATAACAGCGGATTGTTCATCGAAAATGAAACAACGATTCGGGAGCGGCTGGCCATCACGGTGGGCGCCCGCGGAGATGCGATTGCGTACTACTACCAGAACTTCATCACCCCCACGCTGGATGCGAGTCGGACCTTTTCGCAGGTGACGCCGAAACTCGGCGTTTCCTGGCGCGTGGCGCCGAGTCGACAGTTCTACGCCAACGTGGGGGGTGGTGTGGAAGCACCCGCCGGGAATGAAACCGATCCGGCGAGCACGTTCGGACAGGATACGGTGACGGCACTCAATCCGCTGCTGGAGCCGATTCGTTCGACCACGTACGAGGTGGGAACCAAGCACATCGTGGCACGCCCCATGACCTCCATGGTGCGCTCGATCAGCTATGATGCGGCCGCGTATCTCACGCACGTCGCGAACGAGATTGTTCCGTATCGTGGTGGGCGCTTCTACTTCACGGCGGGACGCGCGCAACGGGCCGGCGCCGAACTGGCGGTCCGCGCCGAGCTCCAGGGGGATCTTCGCATCGAGCAGGCCGTCACCGTCTCACGCAATACCTATGCGCGGTACGTCGTGGATTCGGTGCACTATGGGCGCCCTGGACGTACGGCAGACTATAGCGGCAACCGCATCGTGGGCATTCCCGATTGGTTTGGCAACACGATCCTGACCTGGACGCCGTCGCGTGCGCCGCTCGGCCTCTCATTCCAAACCGGCGTGCAAAGCACTGGTAGCTACTTTGCCGACGACGCGAACACCGTGCGTATCCCGGAAGCGCATCTCCTGACGGCCAGCGTACGCGCCGATCGATTGCTCCAAATCGGGGAGACGCGCGTCCGGGGCTTCCTCACCGTCGAGAATCTCGGCGACCGTCGTTGGGTGGGGTCGGCGTTTCTCAATCCTGACGTGGTGAACGGCACACCGCTCGCGTTCGAACCCGGGATGCCTCGGTCCGTGCTGCTATCGATCACGATCGATCGCGGACGGAGCCGGTAACCTCCGACGCGTTTCAGACGCGCTTCCAGAAGTCCCGTCGCTGCCATGCATAGCAAGAGGCGACGAACAGGATGCCGGCCGAGGTGCCGATCGCAGCGGCTGAGCCGAACCATCGTGCGGCCGCCCCCAGGGCGAACGATCCGAAGGCCTGGGAGATGCCGATGAACACCAGCGAATAGAACGCCATCAAGCGGCCGCGGTACGCATCATCCACGAGGAGTTGCAGCACCCCGTTGGAGAGCGCGTTGAAAATGATCATCGCGATCCCGATCGCGAACAGCAGCAGGTGAGCGGCGACGATGTTGGTCGTCACCGCGAACACGATGAGCGTGGCGGGAAAGAGCAGCGCCGCACCGATGAGCGCCGCCCCCTTGCGGGCCCGCTGCGCCAGCGGCCCGGCAACGAGGAGGGCGCCAATGAATCCGCCGACACCGACGCTCGCGAGCAGCGTCCCATATCCTCCGGCGCCGAGCCCCAAACGATCGCGCGCCACGACCGGCATCAGCGTGAGGAACGGTCCACCGAAGAGGGCGCCTACGGTGACAAGGATGAGCAGCTCCCGCACCGGCCCAGGTCGCGCCAGGTGACGCAGCCCGTCCATCGCCCCGGCGGTGCTGGAGGCGAGCAGCACGCGCCAGGGCGGCGACAGCGGAGACTTCACGTCCGCCACCGCTCGACCGGTGCGGATGTGCGCCAGCCCCCAGAGGACCGCCACGAAGCTCACGGCGTTGAGCGCGAAGCACCAGGCAATGCCAAGGCGCCCGATGACCAGCCCACCGATGGCCGGCCCGAGAATGCGCGCGAGATTGAAGCCGCTGGAGTTGAGCGCGATCGCCGGCTGCAGGTCCTCGCGGCCGACCAACTGGATGATGAAGGCCTGACGCGCGGGAATCTCGATGGCGCTGGCGATACCCTGGACCAGCATCAATCCGAGCAGCCAGGGGACGCTCACGTGACCGGACACGGTCACGAGCCAGAGGGTGACGGCCAGAATCAGGAACGCCGCCTGCGTGCCCCGGATATAGCGGAACCGGTCGCCCCGGTCGACGATAGCGCCGGCGTGCATGCTGAGCAGCACGATCGGGAGTGCCCCGGCACTGGCCACCAGGCCTACGACGAAGGCGCTGTTCGAGAGCTGCAGCGAGAGCCATCCCACGGCCATCGTCTGCATCCATGATCCCACCAGCGAGAGGGTCTGGCCGGTCCAGAAGATCCGGAAATCCCGATGGCGACGAAGAACCCGAAAAGGATTCATGGTCGACTGCTATCGGGAAATCGGGGGTGCGTCACGGAGATGGGTGATGCCGGACAAGATGGAGGGATCGACGCGCGGGGGTCATGCGTACACTGTGTGGGAAGTCTAGCACGTCCACCGTTGGGCGGTCGGCGGTTTCTGCAACGATCGCGACGTTTTCAGGAGCAGGCATGCGGTTCCATACCTATACCAAGTTCAACCCCCAGCTGGCCGACGCGGTCGACCTGCAGAACCTGCTGGATCAATTGGCCGACTTTCTCCTCCAGTCGGGCTTCGCCGGCGGGGGCGACAATTACTGGGGCGAACCCGGGGAGGAGGCCGATCGTTCGGTCGACGGGCTCAAGGACGCCATTCTCCGTGCGTTGATCGAGGGCGGGCAGATCACGCCGGAAATGCTCGAGGCGCTGCGGGGCGAGGGGGATGCCGTCAGTGAGGACAAGCTTGCTGAATTGCTCGACGGCGTCGTCCAACGTCTGGTTGAGGATGGCTACCTCGCAACCGAGCAGGCCGGCTCGGTTGCGGCCGGCGCGCAACCCGCAACCGGCAAGGGATCCGTCGCCCAGGCCGCCGCGCGCGACGTGCAGTTCAATCTGACTGACAAGGGCATCGACTTTCTCGGATTCAAGACGCTGCGTCACCTTCTCGGGTCGTTCGGCAAGGCCAGCATCGGCAGTCACGACACGCCACAGCTCGCCACCGGCGTGGAAAGCGATGCCTGGAGCAAGCCCTACGAGTTCGGCGACACATTGAATCTCGATGTGCCGGGAACGCTGGCGAACGCGCTTGCCCGCACCGGGTCGCTCGACGTGCCGATCGACCTCGATTATCGCGACCTCATGGTCCGACAGAGCGAATTCCGGTCGAGCTGCGCCACGGTGCTCATGCTCGACACCTCGCACTCGATGATCCTCTATGGCGAGGATCGGTTCACGCCCGCGAAGAAGGTCGCGCTGGCATTGACCCACCTGATTCGCACCCAGTTCCCCGGGGATACGATCCGCGTGGTGTTGTTCCATGACAGCGCGGAGGAGATCCCGATCGCCACGTTGGCCAAGGCGCAGGTTGGTCCCTACCACACGAATACCGCCGAAGGGCTCAAGCTTGCTCGGCGGCTGCTGATGGCGCAGAAGAAGGACATGCGGCAGATCATCATGATCACCGACGGCAAACCGTCGGCGCTGAGCATGCCGGATGGACAGATCTACAAGAACTCGATGGGGCTCGACGGCTACGTCATCGCCGAGACGCTGCGCGAGGTGGCGGCGTGCCGCAAGAGCGGCATCATGATCAACACCTTCATGTTGGCGCGCGATCGAGCACTCGTGGAATTCGTCAAGCGCGTCAGCGAGATCAGCCGCGGCAAGGCGTATTTCACGAATACCATGAGCCTCGGGCAATTCGTGCTGATGGACTTCCTGAAAAAGAAGACGCGGCGGGTGAGCTGACGCTCTCCCCGCCGCGCTTGGGATGATGATGGCGCTGCCGGGCGCCTACCACCCCGTCTGTTTCAGCAGCACAACCGGCACCGTCCGTATCAGGATCCACACATCTTCGACCAGTGACTGCCGCGACATGTAGAGCTTGTCGAACGCCACTTTCTTCCGGACGTCGTCGACGGTTTCATCGTACGGGTTACACACCTGTGCCAATCCGGTGATCCCGGGCTTCACGCGTTGCCGCACCGGATACTCCGGAATTTCCTCGCGAAGGCGGACAAAGATACTCGGACGTTCCGGGCGTGGCCCCACGATGTTCATCTCACCGCGCAGGACATTGAAGAGCTGGGGCAGCTCGTCAATGCGCGTCCGGCGGATGAACCGTCCGATGGCCGTGACGCGATCGTCATTGCGCGACGCCCAGACCGCACGTCCATCCCGCTCGGCATCGACGCGCATCGAGCGGAATTTGAAGATGGTGAACGGGGAGCCGCCCAGATCCTGCCGACGACGCTCGTGCAGTGCGCGGGTCCGATGCCAACGGCGATCGAGCCCGACGCGCTGCTGCGTATAGAGGACCGGGCCACGCGACGTGAGCCGGATCAGCAGCGCGGTCACGAGCATCAGCGGCGAGGCCACGACCAACAGGATCACCGCGACCAGGAGATTGAATAGGCGCGAGGCCCATTCGGACCGTCGACGCGGTTCGAACTCGTCCTCAGGCTGCGGTGGCGCTGGCGGCCGAATGGCCCGTGGCGGATCGATCGGCGTCCGCATCGGTGGCCGCGGCCGACGCACGGACGGACGAGACCCTGACGAGAACGGGATGACGGAGGCGTGGAGATCAAGGACGGACATGGTACTCGCTCAGTAGAGATTCTGACGGTTGTAGTACCATTGCAGGAACTGCACGGCGGTGAAGATCATCGAGCTGAGCACAAAGAAGAGCTGCACGATCGTCTGCCAGTTCGCTTTCCGCTTGACGGCAACGTGAGCCTCATCCCCACTTTGCACGTCCACTTGTTCGAGGGTACGCCCTTCCTTGATGAAACGACGCGATTCCTTGCCCTTGATGAGCCGCGTCGTGCTGCGTCGGATCTCGAACTGATCGAGATCCGCATCAGGCGCTGGACCACCGGCGATCATCACGAGGTCGCTCAAGGGTCGATCTGGTGAGACGTAATAGAAACCGGGCATCCGCACGGCCCCGAGAATGGCGATGCGCGTCAGGGGATTCGTACGCACGGTGAAGTTCCGCAAATACCTCGCCACATGCGCGGTCACACGTTCATCCAGCTCGGCACGCAACACCCCCTCGAGCGACAGGTCTGGCAAGGTGAAGAGCGAGACGCGAAGGCTGTCACGGACGGCTGCCGTATCGACCCGCATCGCATCGTGCCGTAGCGACACGACGAAGCGATCGCCGACGCGGAAGTCGCCCTGACTCAGGCGCTGGCGAAGGGCGGCAACCTCCGCCATGGCCCGTACCCGCGCATCACCTTGCACCCCGCGTCCAACCAGCGTCGCCTCGGCGCGCTCCAGACGTGCCGTCAACTCGGCACGCGTCGCACGCTGTGGACCCGCCAGTGGCGAGATGACGTCAGGGACCGCGGGCGCGGAAGAGGTTGGAGGTTGCGGCGGTCGCGTCGCGACCACGCTCGTCTGTGCCGATATCGGAGAAACATTGAGCATCACCCCAGACAGGATGAGCACGGCGCATCTGAGCCCACGGCGCGGTACGCCGTACATCCATGACGATTTCATCGACGCCGCCCCGGAAGCATCCGTTCCTCTTCCTCCGGCTCATCGATCATATCGAACTCCTCATCCTCATCGACGTCACCCGTCAGGTCGTAGGCGTAGTACTGATAGGATCCGGACAGCTCCATGCCGTTCAGTACAGCGCCCACGATGCGAACCGGGAGGGTGTCGAGAATGGCGAGCTTGGCCTCGGCCATCTTTCGGTCCGTGATTCCGGCACGGAGCACGAGCGCCATGTTGCCGGTGGCGGCACTGAGCGCGTATGCATCGAATCCGGCGCCGAGCGGCGGCGAATCCACGATCACGACGTCGTAGTCCATCGCCATCTGCGCGACAAGCTGAGAAAGTCGCGAGGTCGCCAACAGTTCGGGGCCGCGACGTCGGCGCGCGCCACCGGGCATGAGCGTCAGATTCGGATGCGAGCGCGTTGGAGACAGGACTTCCGCGATCAGCGCCGTCCCATCGAGGTATTCCACGAGTCCAGGCTGCGCGCGCACACCGAATGTCTTGCCCAGTTCGCCGCGACGGATATCACCATCGATGAGCAGCGTACGTGCGCCAGCCTCGGCAAAACTGAGTGCGAGATTGGCCGCGACCAGACTCTTGCCGTCGTTCGGGCATGGGCTGGTGATCGTCACGCACAACCCGCGCGGACCGACCGCCGAATACCGCACATTCATGCGAATCGTACGGAAGGATTCGACGACCTGGGCGGCCTGCTCCGCCTGCCGCTTCTTGCCCTTTGATGCGATCGTCGGCACGACGCCCAGGACGAACAGCCCCAAATCATTGGTAGCCTGCTCAGGAT
>JBDKIJ010000105.1:0-9311 GCA_039797155.1 Gemmatimonadota bacterium
GCGATGCCGATGCGGCCGTACTCGCCCTCGGGGAGACCGCGCCCCGTCAGCTTGGTCCAGGTGGCCCCGGCATCGGTGCTCTTCCAGAGCGCACTCCCCGGGCCGCCGCCATCAAAGCCGAAGGCACTGCGCCGACGCTGATAGGTGGCCGCATACAGCACATTGGGATCCTGCCAATCCATCGCCACATCGGTAACGCCGGTCTCGTCGTCCACATGCAGGATGCGTGTCCATGTCTTGCCAGCATCGCTGGTCTTGTAGAGCCCGCGCTCGCCGCCCGCGCCCCACACGCTCCCCTGCGCCGCGACATAGGCGATATCGGGATTGCTCGGGTGCAGCTGAATGCGCCCGATGTGCATGCTCGTGCGGAGCCCCGTGTTCGCCCACGTGCGCCCGCCGTCGGTGCTGCGGTACACGCCGTCGCCCCAGCCAACGCTCTGACGATTCGCGCGCTCGCCGGTGCCGACCCACAGGATCTTCGGGTTGGGCTGGAAGACGGCGACATCACCGATGGAGTGCACCGGCGCGTCGAAGATCGACGTCCAGGTGACGCCGTTGTCGGTGGTACGCCAGAGGCCGCCGGTCGCGCCGGCCACATACATCGTGTACGGGTCGGACTCGACGACGTCCATGTCGACGACGCGGCCGCTCATCGAGGCAGGGCCGATCGAGCGGAGGCGGAGGCCGCCGAGTTCGGCGGCGGTGAAGCTTTGGGCGGACCCTTGGGCGCTGGTCAGTCCGGGGGCGGCGAGCAGCCCGGCCAGCAGCGCCGAAGCGAGGTGAGGGCGGAGAGTATTCAGCATGACGCCAATATGCGGCGTAGTTTTGGAGATCGCTCTCCGGCGCGGACCTGGTTGTTCGGTTTCCGGTGGGCTCCCTTTCCCTGCCAAGGACCTGCCCGTGCGCTCCACTCGTCCCCTCGCTTCCCTGCTGCTGACGGCCATCGCCACGGCCACGATTGCGTCGGCACTCGATGCTCAACCGCGTCAGGGCGCACGCGCCTCCGGTACGGCGCGCGGCACCAGCCGCACCGTCTGGTCGGACGAAGGACCCGCCGAGTGGGCGCCGCGTCCCACCGATGGCGCCATCACCGCCAACGACCTGCGCACGCGCCTCTACCAGTTCGCCGACGACTCCATGATGGGTCGTCGCATCGGCGAGCTCGGCAACTACAAGGGCACCGACTACATCGCGCGCGAATTCAAGCGGCTGGGGCTCAAGCCCGCCGGTGACAGCGGCACCTACTATCAGGTGCTCCCCTTCGGCCCCATCGGTTTCGATAGCAGCGCGTCATCGCTCACCGCAGCCGGCCGCAAGTTGGCGCTCAAGCGCGAGTGGGTGCCGATGGTCCCGACGGCGGCGAACGGCTACGGCCCCAAGGCCAGTGTGCAGGATGCGCCCGTGGTGTATGCCGGCGTGTGGGGCGATTCGGCCGCGATGCTTTCGCTGGCCGACTATCGCGGAAAGGTGATGGTGTTCACCGCGTCCCCCGCCATGCGTGCCGTGGCGGCCAGCAGTGGCGCGCCAGCGAGCTTCGTGAGCTGCGCCGATGTCCCCGACAAGTTCGGTGCGAATGCTGCGATCGCCGAGGAAGCACGGCAGCGTGCGAATCCATCGGCCGCGCCGGCGCGTCGTCCTGCGCCGAGTGGCGTGCGCGACCCGCGCCCGCAGGCGGCGGGTGCCGCGGCGGTGCTGATCATCGGGCTGGATGACATGTCCCCCGCTGCGCTGAACGCCGCGCTGTCGCAGCCGATGGGTATGCGTCCGGCGTCGCCAGTCAATGGGTCGCAGCCCGGTGTCGCGATGATTTCGAAGGCGGTGGCCGAGCAGCTGTTCGGCAAGCCGGTTGGGCAGCTCACCGTGGGGGCGACCGGTGCCGGGGTGAGTGCGTCGTGGAGTCATGCGTGGCGCATGTCGCCGACGCCGGCGCGCAACGTGATCGCGATGTTGCCCGGCTCGGACCCCAAGCTGAGCGCCGAGTATGTGCTGGTGGGCGCACACAACGATCATGTCGGCGTGAATCAGAATGCCGTCGATCATGATTCGCTGCGGGCGGCGAACATGGTCGTACGTCGACAGGGCGCGAACGATCCCATCTGTCAGCCCACGGCGGCGCAGCAGAAGAAGATCGATTCGCTGATCGCGTATGCGCGCAGCATTCGCCCGGCGCGTCGTGACAGCATCATGAATGGCGCCGACGATGACGGCTCGGGCACCGTGGTGATGCTGGAGATCGCGGAGAAGTTCGCGAAGGAAAAGCCCGCGCGGTCGGTGATTTTCATTTCGCATCAGGGCGAGGAGGGCGGGCTGCTCGGTTCGCGCTGGTTCACCGATAACCCGACCGTGCCGCTCAACCAGATCGTGGCCGCGCACAACATGGACATGGTCGGCAAGGGTCGGAACTGGCAGGTGAAGTACGGCGGTCCCGCGTCGATCCAGATGCTGGGTGCGCGGCGCTTGTCGCGTGAGTTCGGCGACATCATCGACTCGGTGAACGCGAACATCCCCGCACCGATGGCGATTGATAAGAGCTGGGATGTGCCGGCCAATCCGCTTAACCGATTCTGCCGCAGCGATCAGGTGAACTACGTGCGGAAGGATATTCCGGTCGTGTACATGTCACTCGGCTATGCCGTGGACTACCACATGCAGACGGATGAGCCGCGGTATATCGATTATGACCATGCTGCGCGGCTCGGGAACTTCGTGCATCAGGTGATGACTGCGGTGGCGAACCGGCCGAACAAACCGGCGATTGCCGGGCCCGATCCGACGATGCCGACGTGCGGGCGGTGAAACGAGCATTGCGCTCGCACGGTCGTAGTCAGCAAGGTGGCGTGGGGCCGCGACGTCATACGCGGCCCTACTGCAGCTAAAACGCCTATTAAGGTAGGCTCAGCGTTGGATTCGAGCCCTTTCTCTCCAATGTGTGGCACCACCCCACACCGCGAGTAACGCTCCAAAGGCCATCATCCACGGCCTGTAGTCCGGGCGCGCCATGTGCTGTGCCATGAACATCGGCAGCGCGATCAGGAGCGATCCGGCCACCACGCGATACATCGCCAACTGCGTAGGCGAGAGCCGTGTGATCAGACGGAGTAATGTCGCAAGTGCAAAAATGGCCATGATGGGGGCGAGCGCAGCGACCAGCCATCCGGCAACACCGAACCGATCACTGACTCCGCGCCCCTGCATCAGGATCGCACGAAGCTTCAATCGGGCGCGGCGAAGTCGGCCTTCGACCGCACGATCCGTGAGGCCTTTCGACGTCGCAATCGCTGCCACCCCAAGATGATCGAAGTAGAATGCGTGGATTACCTCGCGATCCGCGGCGGGCAGTTGTTCGAGAGCAGCATGAAGTGTGCGGGTGTTTTCCTCCGCAATCATCTGCTGATCAGGGGCCGCGATTGCGTGCTCATCCCCGACCGCTTCGATGTGATCAATCGGAACGATTCGCCGTCGACGCTGACTCCGATGCTCGTTCCTCAGGATGTTCTGCGCGACGGTGGAGAGCCAGGCGGTGGGATTGATCGGAACGCCAGCATGCGGCCATGTTCGAATCGCACGCCACCACGTCTCCTGCGCGACATCGTCGAGCAGAGCGCTATCGCCCTGCACGTGCCGTGCAATCTGCTGACGAAGTCGCCTCCCAGCCTGGTTGTAGACGGCGGTGATGTCGTGCTCAGTGCTGGTCATGCCCAAAGGGATCTGGTGAGTGGAAGACGCGTACTTTTAAGACACCGCTACACGACAAAACCCACGCACGCTCAACTGCGGGGCTACTGTCCCTCTCACATTTTAGCAGATACGGGGCGCCAGTGGGTATTTCAATGAATTTCCGCGCAGACTCTTTGTAACGTTGCGCCATCCAGCGGCATTCTCTGCTCGTGACCACATTGACCGCCACCCATCCGGCTACCGCGGCGTACGATGACGACGCGCTCCTCGCACGAATAGGGGCTGGCGATCATGGCGCACTGGGCACGCTCTACGAACGCTGGGCACCGAGGCTCCTCCGCGTAGCGTGGCGCATGGTCGGCGGCCGGGCTGAGGCCGAAGACGTTGTACACGACGTCTTCGTAGCGCTGCCCAAGGCAGCCATGCAATACCGACCAACCGGGCGCGCGGGGGCCTGGCTGATTCAGTGCGCAACCCGTGCAGCGCTCATGTCACTGCGGACAGCACGACGGCGGCGCGAAACGTCGATGCCACCCTCGGAACTGGTCGCGGCTTCACGCGCGGACCAGCGGCTTGACCTGCTCGACATCGAGCGACGCCTTGCCACGCTTCCTATCGGGCTTCGAACCGTAGTCATCCTGCACCGCATTGAAGGCTTCAGCCACGCCGAGATCTCGGACACGCTCGGTATATCCGAGGGAAACTCGCGCGTCCGGCTGACCCGCGCGCTCACGTTGTTGGCTGCTCCCTCAACACCGATGACTCATGACCACTGACGCCCACCTCACGTCGCAGCTTGAGGAACTCGCCGCACTCCCGGGACCCGTGCCGCGCGCGGGACTGTATCCGCGAATCACGGCCACAATCGCCCGGGGCGGTCAACTGGTAGACGACGCACCCGTGAGTCTTCTCGTACCGTCGATTAACGATGACCTCGAGATGAATCTTTTGTCCGACCGACGTAGTCGGCGCGCGTCGCTGACGGCCATGGCACTCATGACGGCGGCCGCGCTTGCGCTCTGGATTGTGGTGAGACCACAGCCTGTTCTGGAAGCGGGTATGATCTCGGGACGGCTCGTGCTGTCACCCGCTGCTCCGCGGGCAGGGGAGCAAGTCAAAGTGCGGTATCTGGCCGGCGCACTCTTCGGACGCCCTGAGCGTTTGCGTCTGCGTGGCCGCGTCCGCACGACAAAGGCAGAGAGTTACGAGCAAGGGGTTCCGGTGATCACGCTCGCTACTCTGGATCGCGCCCAAGGCAACGAGTACCAGGGGCAGTTCGTGCTACCCGATTCGTTCGTCTTTGCCGCGCTCGCGGTTGAGGATTCCCTTGCAAGAGAGGTCGACGACTTCGGCGGTCGCACATGGGAACTGCTGCGCACCGGTCCTGACGGGCGCCCACTGCTCGATGCGCTCGTGCAACGGGCGCATGACCTTATGGGTCGGAGCTGGGAAGAGGGCTTAGCTACCGCACGACGCCTAGGAGTCTTGTACCCGGATTCAGTTCGAGCCGTGACGTGGCTGAAGTCGTATGAATCATGGATGGGGATCGCGACCGACAGCGCCCGTGCGATTCATCTGGAGAACGCTCGCCGGTTTGCCAAGCGGGACATCCGACGTCCCATGTCAGCGGATGAATTGGGGCAGCAGTACTGGTATGCCCGTACCCTGGATCCTTCCCTCGCTCTCCCGTGGCGACAGCGGCTTCTTCGCGAGGCGCCTCGCAGTGGACTTGCTGTGCAAGAAGAACTGATCGACATCCAACGCCTTGTTGCCTCTCGTAAGATCGACAGCGCCGCTGGACTCCAGCGGCTCGATGCACTGTGGCCGCGCGTTCCGCTTGAAAGGGCGTGGCAAGTAGGCGGAGCAGCCTTGGCTTTACTTCGCAATCATGCTGCGCGGGTAAAAGATCGGCGTCCCTGGGTGGATCGACTGGATGCGGCCGACACGACGGAGGACGGCCGGCGCCGTCTTGCACAAGTGCTTATTGAGCTACCCGAAACACGCGCTGACGGTATGGCGCGCCTACGCACCCTGTTACGTCAGTCAGCACCGGGGACGTTGCACCGTTTGCTTGGCGAAACAGGAAGGGCGAATATGCGGCGCCTGTCTGATGAGCGGGCACGGACGCTGGAGACACTGGGCGGCGCGTTGTTGATGGATGGCGCCTATACTGCTGCGCGAGACACGCTGCAGAAGGCCGCAGCACTTACCTGGAGTCCCGCTGTGTGGCGCCGATTAGCAGAAGCACACCTCGCCATGCGTGACAGCACCAGTGCGGCCACGGCGTGGGCACACATGATCGTCGACCCCCGTACCCCTCCGGCGGTGCGCGACTCTCTAGATCGAACTGGCGCGCGATTGATCGGGGCATCCGCATGGTTGACGAGCAAGTCCGCCGCAGCACGTGCGCTCCGAGATCATCTCAATGCACGCGCAATCAGACGCGCTATTGGGGATGTGCCGGTGGCCACCCTCGATGGCCGGCGCGCGGCCCTGACACGCATGTCGAAGGGCAGAGGGCTCGTCGTTGTCTTCTGGTCTCCACTCTGCGGCCCGGCGCTGGAGGCCGTGCCGGAAATCGAGGCACTTCGTCAGCAGCTCGAGCAGCGAGGCATTTCGCTCGTAGTAGTTGCCGAGCAGCCCGCCATTACACCGGAGCTTACCAAGACGCTATCGGCTCAGCGAATGACGGCGCCCATCTATTTGGATGTCGACGGAGCTGCTGCTGCGCGCTTCAACAACTGGGGCACGCCGACGCTCTACCTGCTGGACGCCAATGGTCGCGTGATGTTTCCTGGCACTTCTGATGTACAAGAGGCTCTACTCTTTTCTGCCGCTCTTTCTCAAGCCGCGCTGGAATCGCGGACCAGCCGGTGACGTGAACTCAGAAGTGCGCGCATGTTCAGCCTTTGGACCTCATAGGCGCGCCCTTCTACCGTTGTTCTGCTGAAAGCCAGAGGATGCTCACGGTATCGACTGGACGCGCCTTCGGTGCATCCCTCATTCAACTGAGGTCCCTTTCCCGCGGAACTGGCAGGTCAAGTACGGCGGGCCGGCGTCGGTGCAGATGCTCGGCGCGTGGCGGTTATCGCGCGAGTTTGGCGATGTCATCGACTCGGTGAACGCGAACATCCCCGCACCGATGGCGATCGATATAAGCTGGGATGTGCCCGCCAATCCGCTCAACCGCTTCTGCCGCAGCCACCAGGTGAACTACGTGCGGAAGGACATTCCCGTCGTCTACATGTCGCTCGGCTACGCGGTGGACTACCACATGCAGACGGATGAGCCTCGGTATATCGACTACGATCACGCCGCGCTGCTCGGGAACTTCGTGTATCAGGTGATGACCGCCGTGGCGAATCGGCCGAACAAGCTGGCGATTGCCGGGCCGGACCCGACGATGCCGACGTGCGGGGGGTGAATTGATCAGGGCGGCGTAGTTTTGGTTTGGTCGTGGCGATGAGCGCTGGCAGATTGGGCCATCCGCTCGCTCATCTTGCCATGCCACAGAACACTCCGTATACTGCGAATCAGTCGAAAAGCACCGTTTGGGTTGCTCCGACTCATCCCCCGGTTGCTTCGGCGCCCGGGCGCGAGGCCGCTCCTTGTGGGCGGCCTCTGCTTTTTCCGGGAAGCAGGCGCCATGGCTTCCACACTGACTGCAGCGCCTGAACGCGGAATCCGAACGATCGCATATGTCGACGGATTCAACCTGTACTATGGTTGCCTCAAGGGCACGCCGTACAAATGGCTGAATATCCATGCCATGCTGCAGGCATTGCTGCCTCGGAATGACATTCACCGCATCAAGTATTTCACGGCGAGAATCAAGCCGAGGCCTGAGGATCCGCGAGCGGCGACAAGACAGCAGGCATACATTCGGGCGCTCCAGACCGTGCCGAGCGTGGAGATGTTCTATGGGCACTATCTAACGCATGAAGTGCGCATGCGGTTGGCTCATCCACTGCCACACGGACCAAAGACCGCGATGGTCATCCGAACAGAGGAGAAGGGTTCGGACGTCAATCTCGCTACCCATCTCGTAGGCGATGCATACGAGGGAAGGTTCGACTGTGCGGTGGTGGTGACCAATGATTCCGACCTCACCATGCCGTTGGAGCGAGTGCGGTCACTTCGTTATTCCGTGGGTCTCATCAACCCGCATGCGACTCCCGCCAAAACGCTGCTTAACGCCGCGAGTTTCGTGCGCCAGATCCGCGCTGGTGTCCTCAGGGAATCGCAGTTCCCGACCGTGATGTCCGATGACCATGGCACGTTCAGAAAACCGTCGGGTTGGTGATTTGGATCCGCCTGTGGGCCTTTGATCCATACACGAGCGGATATACTTTGTATACACATCACGTCACCTCTTTGCCGTCTGCGCATTCAGCCGGCATGAGCCGAATCAGTCCCCCCGTTGAGGTCCCCATGCAGACAACGGTCAGCCGATGGGGCAACAGCCTCGGCATCCGAATTCCGCGCGGACTCGCCGATGACGCCGGCCTGACCGACGGAACGCCGGTCGACCTGCGCTTCGAGAATGGCTGCATCATTCTCGAGCCCGTGGCCACGCCATCACTAGAGGACCTGCTCAGCCGCATCACGCCGGAGAATCGTCACGGCGAGCAGTTGCATGACGAACCCATCGGCCGCGAAGTGTGGTGACCCGACCGGAACCAGAATTCGTACCGGATCGCGGGGATGCGATCTGGTTGCAGTTCACGCCACAGGCAGGACATGAGCAGGCGGGGCGTCGGCCCGCGCTCGTACTCTCCCCGCAGGCGTATAACCGGAAGACCGGGCTCGCACTCGTATGCCCCATCACGAGTCAAATAAAGGCGTATCCGTTTGAGGTGCTGATCCCGGCCGGCGGGGGCGTCTCGGGCGTGGTGCTTGCCGATCAGGTAAAAAGCGTGGACTGGATTGCTCGACAGGCGGCCTACATCGACAGCGTCCCGCCGGCGGTGGTGACCCGGACACTCGGGCTGATGCAGACATTGCTCTGATAGGCGAGGCACGTTGATTGAGGATGTGCTAGGTTCGACTATCGATGATCTGTTGCTGCGGACCGATCCAAAATGGAGCGAGCACCATGTCGAGAAAATTCATGAACGCAGCCGTTATCGCGCTGGCATTTTTCCTTCCGTACTCAGCCGGCGCTCAGGCCCTGCAGGAGATCGGCTCAATCTCCGGCGGCAATCCCGCCATGCTGGAAGCGCGCACTGTGAAGAAGTCCGGTGAGGAAATCGCCGCGACGGTGCGCGTGAAATTCCTCAAGCCCGCAAAGGCGCCAGGCGGCGAGTGGTTCGGCTCGCGTACCGTGGTAGCGGTACGGTGCGCGGCGGGGACCGTTGCGGTGAAGGAGAACCGCTATTACGGCGACGCGAACTTCAAGAAGGTCGCCAACGAGAAGATCGTGAAAATCCCCGGCTATGCGGCGCCGGTGCCGGGATCAGTGCCAGCACTGGCGCTCAAGACACTCTGCGCGAAGTAACGCGCAGTCAATCAGGTCAGGCGACGCGATCCCGCGTCGTCAGCAGCGCGCCCAACGCCGTCGCCTGACCGCCATCCTCGGGAATCACCAGGTTGGCGCCGTAGAACTTCGCCACCAGCCCAAACGTGCGGCGAAT
>JBDKIJ010000106.1:0-9234 GCA_039797155.1 Gemmatimonadota bacterium
ATGAAGATTGGTACCAAGCTGGTGATCCCCGCGGTGAACGGCACGGTCTCGGGTGAGTCGACCATCGCTTCCACTGGCGGCACCGGATCGAGCGCCTCCACCAAGACGGCATCGTCCTCGAACACCCGCGGCACCGGCAACACCGCTACGGCGTCCGCCAGCGGCGGCACGCATACGGTCGCCAAGGGCGAGACGCTCTCCTCGATCGCCAAGAAGTACTACGGCGATTCGAAGCTCTGGAAGTCGATCGCCAGCGCCAACCCCAAGATCAACCCCAACAGCCTGGCGGTCGGCGACAAGCTCACCATCCCCGCCAAGTCGGTGGTGGTCAGCGGCGGCAACGTCGAGCGCTGAGCACTCGCTCACCGATCGCCATCATCCATGCACTCCAAGAGGCGGCGCCACGCGCGTCGCCTCTTGCGTTTTGACCCTTGCGTTTTGACCCTTGCGTTTCGACCCTCGCGTTTCGACCCTCGCGTCGGAGTCTCGACGCGCATGGATCCGGGATGGGTCCGCAGGACGATGACTCGCGGGGGGCGGTGCGCATCTCCGCACGTCGGCGCTGGCAGCAGGAATCCCGCCAGCGTCCGCGATTTTCCCAACGAACCCGAACGCCAAGCCGATATTCTCCCCGACCTTCCAGCCCTCCGCACCCCGCATCGCAAGGCAACAGCAATGTCGACCAACGTCGTTCTCATTCCCGGTGATGGCATCGGTCCCGAAGTCGCCGACGCGGCAAAGCATGTCATCAATGCCGCCGGCGCCGACATCTCCTGGACCGTCCGCCACGCAGGCGAGGCCGCACTCGCGGCCGGCGAGAAGCAGCTGCTTCCCCAGTCGACGCTCGATCTCATCGCCGAGTACGGAGTCGCCCTCAAGGGGCCATGCACCACTCCCATCGGGACGGGTTTCCGATCGGTCAACGTGCTGCTCCGCAAGACGCTGGACCTGTACGCTGCGGTTCGTCCCATCCGCACCATGGCCGGTGTCGGGAGCCGCTACGAAAACGTCGATTTGGTGATCGTGCGCGAGAACACCGAGGGTCTCTACGCGGGCATCGAGAACGAGATCACCAAGGGCGTCTGCACCTCCATCAAGGTGGCCACCGAGGTCGCATCGCGCCGCATCGCCGACTACGCCTTCCGCTACGCGCGCGAGCGCGGCCGGCGCAAGGTGAGCGTGTTCCACAAGGCGAACATCATGAAGCTCACCGATGGCCTGTTCATCCGCTGCGCCCGCGAGGTGCATGATGCGCACTACCAGGACATCGGCTACGAGGAGGTGATCGTCGACGCGGCCTGCATGAAGATGGTGCAGGACCCCACCAAGTTCGACGTCATCCTGGCGGAGAATCTCTACGGCGACATCCTCAGCGATCTCTGCGCTGGTCTCGTCGGCGGACTTGGTGTGACGCCTGGATCCAACATCGGCGAGAAGGGTGCCGTGTTCGAGGCGGTGCACGGGTCCGCGCCCGACATCGCAGGCAAGGGCGTCGCCAATCCGCTCGCCCTGATCATGTCGGGCGTGATGATGCTCAACTGGCTGTCCTCGCAGCGCGGTGAGCCGAGGTTCCGCGAGTGTGCCACGCGCATCCGCCACGCCTACGACCGCGCGCTCGCCGAGAAGGCCACCACGCGCGACCTCGGCGGAACGCTCGGCACCATGGAGTTCGCCGAAGCGCTGGTCAAGCGGCTCTGACGGCGCCGCGTATCGCCGTGTTCGTTTCCTACCACCCCGACTACGTCATCCCGCTTCCGGAAGGCCATGCCTTTCCCATGCGGAAGTACGAGTTGCTGCACGCGTGCCTGCTCCGGGAGGGTCTGCTCTCGCCGGCGGAGGTCCATGCTCCCGAGGAAGCGGCGTGGGATGCGGTCGCCTTGGTCCATGGGTCTGGCTACCTCGACCGCCTTCAAAGCGGCACCCTCACTGAGGCAGAGGTCCGTCGGATCGGCATGCCATGGTCGACAGCGCTCGTGCGTCGGGCAAGGCTCGCCGTCCAGGGCACGATCAACGCCGCCGTTGCGGCGATCGAGTCGGTCGATCGCCTCGGCGCCAATCTCGCCGGAGGTACCCATCACGCGCTTCCCGACGGTGGCGAGGGGTACTGCACCCTCAATGACGTCGCCATCGCCATCCGCTGGCTGCAGCGCGAGGGCTACATTCGCCGCGCGCTCGTGTGCGATCTCGATGTGCATCATGGCAACGGCACCGCGGTCGTCTTCGCCGGCGACGACGCCGTCTGCACCTTCTCCATGCACGGTGAGAGGAACTTCCCGCTTCGCAAGCCGCCGTCCACGCTCGATGTTCCGCTTGCCGACGGAACCGGCGACGGCGCGTATCTCGACCTGCTGCGACAGCACCTGCCACGGCTCATGGACATCCATGTTCCCGACATCGTGTTCTACCTCGCGGGTGTCGACGTGGTGGCGGGGGATCGGTTCGGGCGTCTGCAGCTCACCGAGGCCGGCCTCGCCAGCCGCGACCGTTTCGTGATCGAAACGGTCGCGGGCCGATCCACGCCCCTCTGTCTCGTGCTCGCCGGTGGGTACGCGCCCACCGCGCAGCGCACGGCCGAACTGCATGCGCACGCCCATCGCGAGGCGCGCCGCTGGCTGCGGTCCGGCTGCCAGCGCTAGCCTGAGGCAAGTCCGGGAGGCGAGGGCGGTTCGCCGCCGCGCCGCACCAACCAGATGATCTCCGCTGCGATCCGCGCGTGCTCGTCGGCGTGCAACGGGTCATCCTCGGTTTGATCGCGCTGCATGCTTCGTGTGTGATCCGCAGCCGGTGCAGCTCGCAGCTGTGGATCGCAGGCAATCCACGGACAGTCCGATCCGTGGTGGAAGGCGGAAAGCTCCCGAGCATCCTCGGAGTTGGCATCCGCGCCTTCGGCTCCCGCGAGGGATTTCCTCGCGGGAACAGGCAGTGAATTGATCATGCGTCAAGCATGTGATTCGCACCCGCGCGAGGGAAGCACGCGTGCTCGTCACGGGGCGGATTCCGCCCGACCGCGCCGCTACGCCCGACGAAGGCGGCATAGGCCGACTCTCGCGCCTCGTGTTGCGTGAGAGGTTGCACGGGTGCATCAGCGGGAACTCGCCGGTTGCAGGGCCATCGCGGAGCAACTGCACGCCGCGCCCGCCACCGGATCAGGGAACCTCGTCGCTCACAGGCGCGGGCATCGACGGAACCTTGCCGTTGCCGCGCCCTGAGTCGTCGAAACCGATGCGGGTGACGGCTGTCGGTTCGTCCACCTGCAATCCGCGCTTCCAGCCCCAGAGCGCCACGCGATCTGCCTTCTCGTAGCCCTTCGGCACAGTGAGGTAGGCAAGTGGCAGCGCCTCCTGGATGTCGGGGATATTGGCAAAGCCTCTGATCGCCGCCATCCCGCCGGCGGTGTGCTGACGCATCATCATGGGATCAAAGGGAATCCATCCGATGTTGGGGAGGAAGAACTCGCAGATCATGCGGAACTCCGACCCCGACGTGCCCGAGCGCTGGTCATTGCTGCGCGACTTCCTGCCGAGGCAGTACACCACCCTGCAGGGCACCCCCAGTGCACGCACGGCCGCAGTGCAGGTCGCTGCGAGTTCCACGGGCGTGCCGCCTCCGGCGTCGAAACCCCACGGTCCGTTCACCGTGAAGTTGAGGCCACGCAACCCGCCCTTCTGGCCGTAGACACTCGTTCCCGAGTTGGGCAGCTTCCAGCCACGCACGATGGCAAGTGCGGCGTTGCGCACCGCGAGGTACGGCCCGACCGACCGTGCGCCACCCTTGGTGGCGCTGTCCGCGAAAGCCTTCAGTCCCGCATGGGTGGGATCCACCCCCGGCTCCGCCTTCAGGAAACGGTCCATGCCGCTTGGCCACTCGCGGGGCCACGTGGCGCTCGCGGCAGCGGCCTCGTCCACCTCGAGTTCCCAGCGCTGCACCTGATAGGTCGTGCGCGCGAGGATGTTCTCCGCGTATCCGCGCTCGAGGGGCATTTCGAACTGGACCAATGCCTCGGTTGTTCCCGACTGGCGCACGAATGCCTTCGCGGGATCGGCGAGGTACTCCTTGCCATCGACGTTTCCCTTGATCACCACCGTGCTGAAGTCGGTGTCGCACCAACTGGTGCGGACGAGCACGGGAACGGCCATGGCGAGCGCAGTGCCTTGGTAGGTGGGCTGCGACTTCACGTACGTCGTGCGTCGGCCGAGTCCATCGACGTAGACCGCCCCTGTGTCGATGTCGACGGGCGCCTGCTGGAACAACTCGACCTCGAGTCGGATCTCGTGTACCCGCGGCTTGGTTCGGAGCAGGATGGGCTTGCCCGACTGCGAGGACGACAGCGCAAGCCCGCATGCAGCGAGCGTGAGGAAGGCGATGGCGCGGACGGTGCGGTGCATGGTCGCTCCTGCGGACTTGGTCCGCGCGCTAGGAGAGCAGGTTCTTCATGCTCGTCGGATCGAGGAACCGCTGCAGCTCGCCGATGAACTGCGCGAGGATGAGGTTGATCATGATGATCGTGAGGAAGCTCGCCACGAAACTCTCCGTGGCGGCACGCCCGACACCCGAGGCGCCGGCACCGCAGTGGAAACCCTTGTAGCAGCTGATCAGGCCGATCGCGAGACCGAAGAACACGCTCTTCGCCACGCCGGTCAGCGGATCCCACGCCGAGACAAACTGCGCGGTGTAGTGCCAGTAGTCGGTGTTCGTCACGCCGTGGTAGCCCGTGACGATCAGCCATGCGCCGATCGAGCCCACGAAGTCGGAGTAGATCGTGAGCAGGGGCGTCATCACCACGCACGCCACCACGCGGGGAACCACCAGCGTGCGCACGGGATCGGCCGCCATGGCCCGCATGGCGTCGAGTTGCTCCGTGACACGCATGGATCCGAGCTCCGCTGCGAGCGATCCACCGACGCGCCCCGCGAGCATGACCGCAGCGAGCACAGGCCCGATCTGCTTGGTCACCGCGGCGTTGATCACGCCGCCCATCTGCTGCTCCTGACCGAGCGCTGCGAACTGGTCGAATCCCTCGAGCGCCAGGATCATGCCGATGAACGCGCCCGTAATGGCGACGACCAGCACGCTCGCCGCGCCAACGGCGTAGAGCGACGGCCCGATCTGACGCCACTGCATCCACGACTTTGGGTCCGTCACCACGATGCGCAGCGCGTTCAGGCTGAACGAGGCGAACCTCCCCAGACCGTCGAGCGTGACCATGACGGAGAGACCGACTTGCGAAATGGCCTGTGCGGCGCCTTGCATGCGGTGTGTTATACGCGCGGCGTGCGGGGTCATTCGGGGAATAATGCAGGCACGGTGGTTTCCGCCACCGCGGGAGGGCTTCTCCCGCGGCGCTCGTTCCGCCCCGCCTTCAGGGAGGGGAGCGCGAAAAAAGCCGCCGGCGGACCCGAAGGTCCGCCGGCGGAGAGACTGACGGTCGAGGTCGCGTGCCTCGGCTGGTTACGGGCAGGCGCCCCAGGCATTCAGCAGGGCGGCGAGATCCGCCGAACCCACCGAGCCGCTTGCGTCGAGGTCCGCGGCCGGATCGGCCGAGCCCCACGCGTTGAGGAGCGCTGCCAGGTCAGACGAGCCAACCGAGCCATTGCCATCGATGTCGGCGGGGCAGGGATTGGTGTAGTCGCAACCGGGATTCGGCGCGCCCGGGCTGTCAAAGCCGGGGCTGTTCGCCAGATCGAACGGTCCGATCGTCCAGATCTGCGTCGACGGGCAGTACGACGCCTGGCTGGGAACGAATCCGTTCGGATCCGGGCCGACGCGCACGTCTCCGTACGCGTACTCGGTGTTCACCGGCGGGATCACCGCGCTCTCGATGAGCGCCACCGAGTCGAGCATGTTCGTCCACGGCGTCACATCGAGCACGCCGTCGTCGTTGGTGTCGAGATCCTGACCGATGGCACCCGTGAAGCCGAAGACCAGCATGTGGGTGACGTTGTCCGAGTTCTCGAAGTTGACGAAGGTGGTCTCGAGGTCAGCGACGCCGCCACTGAGCGCGTAGGACGGCTTCGCGCACACGAAGAAGCCGTCGGCGGGGATGAGGTTGGCGTTGAGGTTGATGAAGTTCTCGATCACGCCGGAGCCGAGCGCGGCGCTACCGTCACCGATCACGACGTAGGTGCAGCCGTTCAGCAGCGTGCCCGGGTTGCCCTTGAGCTCGAAGTACTCGTTCGGGTCGGGAAGCAGTCCGCTCTCATCGATGCGGATCTCGCTGATCTTCACGTTCGGCGGCGTCGTGGGAACGAAGCACTGGAGGTTCGCCTGCTCGGTGCAGGCGGCGTCCCAGGTGAGCTCGCAGCAGGTGACGTCGACGCGGCAGACTGCATCGCAGCAGGCGTTGTCGGCGCATCCCGGGGCGGCGTGCACGACGAAGCAGTCGCCGTTGTTCGGATCGCCGCAGGTGTAGGGCGGCGGGCAGACCGTGTTCGCCGTGCCCGGGGTGCCGAATCCATCCACGGCCGCGGGATCGAAGCGGCCGAAACGCCACGCCCCGTCGTCGCACTTCACGACATGCGCGGGCTGGCCGAAGTAGTCGGGGCCGACGGTGGCCGCGGAGTACGCGCAGAGGTTGTCGCCTGAGAGGATCGACACGCTGTCGATGAGCGCGTCCCAGGGGGTCGCGTCCAGCGTGCAGTCGTCGTTGGTGTCGATGTCGGCGTTGGGCAGGCCGGTGAAGTTGAACACCAGCATGTAGGTGACGGTGTCGCCATCCTCGAGATTCATCGCGCGCGTGGCATCCGCCACGCCGAGGTTGAAGGTCGACTCGGCGATGAGCAGCACGCCGTCCTTGGGGATGACGAGGCCATTGAGGTTCACCACGGCCTCGATCACGCCGTTCGGGCTGGCGGCATCGCCGATGACGAGCATCGACACGCCGCTCAGCACGGTGCCCGGGGCGCCCTTGAGCTCGACGTACTCGTTGGCAAACGTGTTGGTCGGACCATTCAGACGGATCTCGTTGAAGGTGACGCTGGGAGCCGCGCCCGTGGCAAGGCACGACGCGCGAGCCTGATCGACGCAGGGCTGGTCCCACTCCGTCGAGCAGCAGGTCGGATCGACCACGCACACCGCGTTGCAGCAGGTGATGTCGACGCAGCCCGGGGTCGCATGCACCGCATGGCAGTTGTCCGCGCCGGGACCGCAGGTGGTGCAAGTCGGATTCGGGCTGCCCGCCGTGTCAAA
Organism: Gemmatimonadota bacterium; assembly: GCA_039797155.1. Lineage (GTDB taxonomy): Bacteria > Gemmatimonadota > Gemmatimonadetes > Gemmatimonadales > Gemmatimonadaceae > Gemmatimonas. The sequence goes on from JBDKIJ010000106.1 coordinate 7,186, forward strand.
GCCGCCGACGGGATTGAAGAGGCCGATCAGCCAGTCCTGGTCTGGCTCGCAGCGATACACGTGGCCGGGGATGAACGCGCCGTCCGGGCCCACGCGGTTCGGCGAGTACCACCACTCCGTGCCAGCGGCGGGCGCTGCCGCCTGCGTGAGCACGAACGACACCGAGTCGACGATCTCGGTCCACGGCGTGACGTCGAGGACGCCATCGTCGTTGGTGTCGAGGTCGCTGTTCAGCGTGCCCGTGAAGTTGCGCACGAGCATGTGGGTGACGTTGTCGGAGTTCTCGAAGTTGATGCCGTTGGCAGCGGTGACGAAGTCCGCGGTACCGAGCAGGAAGGTCGGCTCGGCGCACACGAAGTAGCCATCGCCCGGCATGACCCGGCCCGTCAGCGGGATGATCGCCTCGACGACGCCCGACAACTGCAGCGCGGTTCCGTCACCGATCACGATGTACGTGAGGTCGCCGAGGTTCGTGCCCGGCGCGCCTGCGAGCTCGAAGTACTCGCTGTTGTCGGCTCCGGTCTCGTCGATGCGGGCTTCGTTGATGCGGGTACCCGTGAGCGCGCACGCCTGGTTGGCGGTGCCGCAGGTGTCCTGCGCGCCCGCGGCAAGCGGGTCGTCGCTGCCGGCGATCCACTGCGCCTGGTTCGAGCACAGCCACGCGGCCGACGGAGCGAGGCCGCCCGAAGGTCCCACGATGGTCGTCGAGTAGTAGAAATCGCTCTTCGCGCCATTCGGACTGGCGTTCGCGAGGACCGCGAGGCTCGAGATCACCGAGGTCCAGGGCGTGATGTCGAGCGTGCCATCGTCGTTGGTGTCGAGCTTGTCGCCCACCTGTCCCGTGAAACCGCGGACCACGAAGAAGGTGACGTTGTCGCCCCCCTCGAGATTGAGCGGCGCGACGAGGTTCGGGATCGTGAGCGAGAGGGTCGCCTTGCCCACCACGAAGAAGCCACTGGCGGGCACCGTCTGGCCATCGAGGCTGATCACCTGCTCGACGTAACCGTTCTGCTGGCCGGGCAGCGCGAAGTCGTCATCGCCCACGACCACGATCGACACGCCCGCGAGCGACTCGCCCGGCGCGCCCGCGATCTCGACGTACTCGTCGTTGTCCGCGCCGGGCTGCTCCAGGCGGATCTCGTTCAGGCGAAGGGGGGCATCAGCCAGCGCGATCGCTGCGAACAACGACGGAAGGCAGACAACGCTGCGGAAGGCCAGTCGGCACATCGGGGACTTTCTCCTGCTCTATGGTTGACGACATCCAGTCTCAGCCGGCGGGTACGCGCGTGCGCGCCCGTGGGGAGCGAGTGTAGAGTTCGTGCTGCCCGTCACAAACCACGCCTTGGGCTGTGTGGGCGGAATTGCCGAATCCTTGACGGATTACCAGTCCTAGAGGTCCTATAACACTTCACGCACGCCGACAAGAAAGGGGCGGCCTAGGCCGCCCCTCGTGTCATCCTCAGGCCGTGTGGAGCTGAACCGGTTCAGCCGGCCCACACCCGCACGGGAACGGGGTTCACTTCAGGTTCTCTTCGGTCGACGCAGCCGGAGCAGTCGTCGTCGGCGAGGCCACGGTCGGGGCCGCCTCGCTCGGGCTGAGCGAGTTGGTGGGCATCGCCACCAGGTAGACCTCGACGCGACGGTTCTTCTCGTTGCCGTTGCGGGCGTTGGTGGCGATCGGGCGGAACTCGCCGTAGCCGCCAATCATGAACCGATTCGAGCCGACGCCGTCGCGCACGAGCGCCTCGCGCACCGAGATGGCGCGGTGCGCCGACAGATGCACGTTCGTCGGATGCTCCTTCAGGGTCGCGGGCTTGGAGATGCGCACGTTGTCGGTGTGGCCGACCACGCGGACCTCGAGGTTCTGCGCCGCGTCGCTGTTGAGGATCGATGCGAACTTCTCGAGCACGGCGGCGGCCTTCGAGCTTAGCTTGGCGCTGCCCGAGTCGAACGTCACGTCGCTCTTGAAGCGGATGATGCCGGTCTTCTCGTCGAACTCGAGCACGTCGGGATACATCTCGACGAGCTGCACGATCATGTTGCTCACGT
>JBDKIJ010000107.1:0-3266 GCA_039797155.1 Gemmatimonadota bacterium
AGCGGGCATGTCGTCGGAGGAGGAGAGTCGGCCGTAGGATGCGAGGCGGCCCTTATCGGCGCCAGATCCACGACGGATCATTCATGGTGACCCGATGGCGCGCCATGACCTCGTGTGACAGCATTTCGCTGGCCGGCGTTTCGCTGGACAGGGCCTCGCTGGTTGTTGCATCGCGTGGCGCCTCACCGATCTCGTCGGCCATCCGCAGCGATCGCAAGACGGTCGGGAGGGCGGCGGTGAGACGCGCCACGATCGCGTTCGCCTCGAGGGTCGGGAACAGCGCGGAGAGCGTCGCGGCCGCTGGCGGCGCATTCGGAGGCCACGGATCGGCCGTCGGCGCGTCACAGCGGGCCTCCATCAGCCGCGCCTGATCATCATGGATGAGCAGGCTGCCGTGCTGCAGATACCCGGCCCCCTGTCGCCAGACAGCGCTCCCTACAAGCTTGCGCCCATGCACCGCGATCTCTCCCGGTGCCGGCAGGTCGAAGCAGCGCAGTCCGTCCGGGGGTACTGCGGCGCCCTCGCTCAGGACGGCAGGAACGCCGGCCTCCCGGAGCACGGTCAACAGGACCTCGTTGATCGCATCGTAGGCCTGGCGCCACCCCACCTGAGCCGGCAGGGGGAGCGTCACACTATACGTCAGCTCCCGGGCGTGCAGGAGCGCTCGGCCGCCGGTAGGTCGGCGCACGACAGCCAGACCGGCCCCCGCCACCGAAGCGGCCGTATACCACCCGGTGGTGCGCTCATTGCGGCCAAAACTCACCGTCGGGCGGTCCCACGCATACCAGCGCCAGGTGGCCGTTCCGGCAGTGACGGTATCGAGCAGGGCCAAATCCCGCGCCATGTTCGTTACCCCGTCAGCCGGGAGGTCGTGCCGGATGACCCAGGTCGGGGGCAGGATTTGCGTACGGTGCATCACGTTAAATTAGGGGCGCAGCGGCGTTGCATGCTGCACGTCCCCGATTCCCGATGACATCGCGGGCTTCGCGCCCGCTTTCCCGAGGAAGGTCATGTCCACCGGATCCCCTTCGACTGCCCCGTCGGTCGATTCGTTCATTGCGCGGCATGTCGGTCCCAATGCCGCGGAGCAGCAGGCGATGCTGTCGACGCTCGGCTACGCGTCGCTGGATGCGTTCATCGACGCCGTCGTTCCGGAGAAGATCCGGTTCCGGAACACGCTGGCCATTGGTCCGGAACGCTCCGAAGCCGAAGTGCTCGCGTCGCTCAAACAGGTGGCGGCGAAGAATCAGATCTTCCGTTCGTTCATCGGCATGGGGTATTACGGGACGCACACGCCGAACGTCATCCTGCGGAACATCACGGAGAATCCGGCGTGGTACACGGCGTATACGCCATATCAGGCCGAGATCGCGCAGGGGCGCCTCGAAGCGCTGCTGAACTACCAGACGATGATCATCGATCTCACCGGGCTCGAGATCGCGAACGCCTCGCTGCTCGATGAAGGCACTGCGGCGGCCGAGGCGATGGCGTTGGCGCAGGGCGCGAAGGGATCCGCGACGCGCAACGTGTTCCTGATTGCCTCGGATTGTCATCCGCAGACCATCGCCGTCACGCAGTCGCGTGCCGAAGCGCGTGGCGTGACGGTGAAGATCGCCGATCCCCGCACGTTCACTTTCGACGAGACGGTATTCGGCTGTCTGCTGCAGTACCCCGGGACCGACGGCGCCATCGTCGATTATCGCGCGCTGTGCGAGCAGGCGAAGGCGGCGGGTGCCTTGACCATCGTGGCGAGCGATCTGCTCGCGTTGTGTCTCCTCACGCCGCCGGGCGAATGGGGCGCCGACATCTGTGTCGGCAGCTCGCAGCGCTTCGGCGTCCCGATGGGATACGGCGGCCCGCACGCCGCGTTCCTCTCCACGCGCGACGAGTACAAGCGTCTGCTGCCGGGGCGCATCATCGGGTTGTCGCGTGACGTGGAAGGGGCGCCGGCGCTGCGCATGGCGCTGCAGACGCGCGAGCAGCACATCCGTCGCGAGAAGGCCACCAGCAACGTCTGCACGGCGCAGGTGCTGCTGTCGGTCATGGCGAGCATGTACGCGGTCTATCATGGGCCCGAGGGACTGATGGAGATCGCGCAGCGCGTCCATCGGCACGCGGTCACGTTGGCCGCCGGTCTCGAAAAGCTCGGCTTCGCCATCACGCATGATCAGTACTTCGATACGGTCCGTGTGGAAGTCGGCGCGCATGGCGAGAGCGATATTCTCGCGGCGGCCACGGCGCATCGCCTGAACCTGCGCGTCCTTGAGCCGGGGACGCTTACCGTCTCACTGGACGAAACGACGACGGAACAGGACATCGTCGATCTGTGGACGGTGTTCAATACCGGCACCCCGGTGGATTTCCGCTACGCCGATGTGACCGCCGGTGTCGATGCGCGCTACGACGAGCGATTCCGCCGCGTCTCGCCGTTCCTGACGCATCCGACGTTCCACAAGTACCGCAGCGAAACGGAAATGCTGCGCTACATCTATTCGCTGCAGGCGAAGGACTTCTCGCTCGTCCATGGCATGATCCCGCTCGGGTCCTGCACCATGAAGCTGAACGCCACGGCCGAGATGATCCCTGTAACGTGGCCGGAGTTCGGCCAGCTGCACCCGTTCGCTCCGCGCGAGCAGGCGCAGGGGTACAGCGCCATGTTCGCCGAGCTGGAGCAGGATCTGGCAGAGGTCACCGGCTTCGCCGGCGTTTCACTGCAGCCGAATGCCGGGTCACAGGGTGAATACGCCGGGCTGCTGGTCATTCGCGCCTACCACCAGGCGCGTGGGGACGCGCACCGCACGGTGTGCCTTATCCCGCAGTCGGCACACGGCACCAACCCGGCCTCGGCGGTGATGGCCGGTTTCCAGGTGGTCGTCGTGAAGACCGATGCCGATGGCAACATCGACATGGCGGATCTCCGCGCGAAGGCCGAGCAGCACAGCGCCAACCTCGGCGCGCTGATGGTGACATATCCCAGCACGCACGGCGTTTTCGAAGCGAGCATCAAGGACATCACCGCGCTCATTCATGAGCATGGCGGCCAGGTCTACATGGACGGGGCCAACATGAACGCCATGGTGGGCGTGTCGCGCCCGGGCGATCTCGGTGCTGACGTGTGTCACCTGAACCTGCACAAGACGTTCTGCATTCCGCACGGCGGCGGCGGACCGGGCATGGGTCCGATCGGCGTGGCGAAGCAGTTGGTGCCGTATCTCCCGACGCACCCGGTCATCGCGCCGCGTACCGAATCGACAGCCATCGGGCCG
>JBDKIJ010000108.1:0-10057 GCA_039797155.1 Gemmatimonadota bacterium
GAACTGCGCGAGGTGGTTCGCCCGCTGCACGGGGTCGAGCGAGTGCAGATACGTGACCTCGGTCTCTCCCAGCACCTGGATGCGCTGATACGGAAACCGGTTGATGTAGCCAGCGAGGACAAGTCCCGGGCTCGACGCCTCGGGACTGGTCACCTCGCGATCGAGGCCCTCTAGCGGCCCGAGGACTTCGAGTTCGAGCGTCTCTTTCAGTCGTTCAACGAGTCGTCCTACAGTCAGGCGCTGAGTGGCCACCGGCGTACTCCAGAGGGGATCAACGGGAAGAGCGAGCGTGCTGCACGACCTCGCGGAGGTGCGCTTCCGTTTGCTCAGCCGCCTGCTCCCACGTGAAGCCCTCGGCGAAGTGACGCGCAGCGACCCCCATCGACTCCACCAGTCTACGATCCGACGCAAGTTTGCGCATGTGCACGGCCATCGCCTCGATGTCCCCGTGCGGCACGAGGAATCCCGTCACACCGTCCTGCACCGATTCCCGAATGCCTGGCGAATTGGAGGCAATGACCGGGGTACCGCTCGCTGCGGCTTCGAGATTCGTGATGCCCCATCCTTCCTTGGGCGAGGCAAACAGCGTTGCCCACGCGCGGCGCAGCATGGCGCACTTAGCCTCCTCGTCGATGCGGCCCAGGAATCGCACGCGATCGGCGATGTGCAAGCGTGCCGCCAGCTGCTCCAGCGCGCCCCGGTATTCCCCAGCGCCCGCGATTTCGAGGATCGCCTCGGGAATCGCCGCGTGCGCAAAGGCACGAACTACGAGATCCACGCCCTTGTACTTCTTGAGACGACCCAGATACGCGAAGACCGGCCGGTCGGAACGGCTGGCCGCATTGGGGGTGTAGTGCGTGCTGTCGATACCGGGGAAGATCACGCGCACGCGATCCCCCGGAAGGCCACGCTGCACGAGATCCGCCTTCGTGCTTTCGCTGATGGCCTCGACGGCACAGTGCCGATAGACATACGGCAAGGGACGCTCCGACAGCCACACGGCCATCGCCAAGGGCGCCGACAGTTCCTGGAAGGCGGTGCCCCCAAACAGATGGGGAACGAGTGCCACGATCGGGGGCGTCTGCCAGCGCGGCGTGAAGAGCGGGACCTTGTTGATGTCCTCGACCAGCACATCGAAGCCCCGCGCCTGCAGGTGCGTCCGCCAATAGCGGTGCGCATGCAGCGGAAACGACTGTCGCGTACCGACCCGATGCACTTCAATGCCATCCAGCGTCGCGCGTGCCGGCGCTCCGGGCCATCCCCCGCACAACAACACCACCTCGTGTCCCTTCGCCGCGAGCCGTCCGAAGATTTCGTGCAGGTGGATCTCGGCGCCGCCGGCGAGCGGATTCTCTCGACATTGCCAGTTCACCACGACGATGCGTAGCCCATCAGGCGCCGTCGTTGGCCGTGGTACCGCGGGGTGCTGCGCCGTCACAGCCGTCCGAGCTTGCGGGCGTAGGCGTCCAACACGCCATTCACGAAGCGGGCGCTGCGGGCCGTGCCGTAGCGTTCGGCGAGGTGGACCGCCTCCTGCAGGACCACGCGCACCGGTGTTTCGTTGCGAGCCAGTTCAGCGGCCGCGAGACGCAGGACGCTCCGCTCGATCGCTCCGAGTCGTTCCAAACGCCAATTCGCGGTGACCTCGGCGAGCGCGGCATCCAATTCGGCACCCCGATCGGCGACCGTGGCGACGAGCTTCGACGCGAAATCTCGCTCCGCCGCATCGATGGCCAGATCATCGAATACGATCGTGGCGATGCGCCGCAGTAGTGTCAGGTCGCGCAGATCGGCCGCATACAATGCCTGCAGCGCTCGCGCGCGCCCGCGCGTTTCCACCCGTTCCGTCTTACCCGCCCCGGCTGATCGCCGTCCACTCTTCCGCCCCGGCTGCAGCGGTTCCTGGATCGGCGCATCCCAGAACGCGTCATCGCGCAGATCGGCGCTCATGCGTCCTCCGCGTCGAGCGGCAGCGCGCGATCGAACAGGTCCAGCATTTCGAGCGCCGCGAGTGCCGCGTCCGCCCCCTTATTGCCATGCGCGCCGCCGGCCCGCGCCTCGGCCTGCTCGAGTGTATCCGTCGTGAGCAGCCCCAAGGTGACCGGTACGTCGAAATCGCGGGACGCCTCCATGAGGCCGCGTGCGGTTTCGTTGGCCACGATATCGAAGTGCGGAGTTTCCCCGCGAATGACCGCACCGACAGTGACCGCCGCATCGTAGCGCCCGCTCGCCAGGGCCCGTCGGACTGCCACCGGCAACTCCCATGCACCCGGTACCCACAGCACATCGATGTCATCGAACGCAACGCCAGCGTCGCCCAGCGCCTTCACGGCCCCCTCCGCCAGCGGGACCGTTACGCCTTCGTTGAAGCGGCTGGCGACCACGACCAAACGCCGTCCTTCGCCGCGCGGTGATCCAGTGAATTCAGGCACGACGATCTCGTCAGACGGCGAAAAGGTGACCGAGCTTGGTGCGCTTGGTTCGAAGATAGGAAGCGTTTTCATCAGTCGACGGGGCTTCAATGCGGACTCGGTCCTTGAGCACGAGGCCATAGCCATCGAGCCCCACGAGCTTGCGCGGGTTATTGGTCAGCACACGAATGGAACGGAGTCCGAGATCGAGGAGGATCTGCGCGCCGATGCCGTAATTGCGCAGGTCGGCCTTGAAGCCCAGCTGCTCATTGGCTTCGACCGTGTCGGCGCCGCGGTCCTGCAGCTCATACGCCTTGAGCTTGTTCAGCAGGCCGATGCCACGTCCTTCCTGATCGAGGTACACGATGACCCCACACCCTTCAGCCTGGATCATCGCCATCGCCGTTTCGAGCTGCCACCCGCAGTCGCAGCGCCGTGAGTGAAAGACGTCGCCTGTCAGACACTTGGAGTGCATGCGGACCAGCACCCCCTCACCGCCTTCGACGTTGCCATACGCGATCGCGATATGTTCGCGGTCATCGACATCGTTGCGGTATCCCACAATGCGCCATTCGCCAAACTCGGTGGGCAAGCGGGCATCCGCCATGCGGTGCACGAGCCGCTCATGCTTGAGCCGATAGGCGACGAGCTGCGCGATGGTGATGAAGGTCAAGCCGTGCTGCCGCGCATATACCTCGAGCTGCGGGCGACGGGCCGTCGTCCCGTCCTTGTTGAGGATCTCGCAGATCACGCCGGCCGGCTGGCATCCGGCGAGCCGTGCGAGATCGACAGCCGCCTCGGTATGCCCGACGCGCTGCAGTACCCCGCCATCGCGTGCCCGCAGAGGATGGATGTGCCCCGGCATCCGCAGGTCGGCGCGTGTGGAGGCCGGGTCGGCAGCGACGCGAATGGTCGCCGCCCGATCGCTCGCGCTGATTCCCGTCGTCACCCCGTACTTCGCCGCCGCATCAATGCTCACGGTGAACGCCGTCGACATCGACTCCGTGTTCCGATCAACCTGCATCTCAAGCCCCAAGCGATCTGCCGCGATGTTCGTCATCGCGAGACAAATCATCCCCTTCGCTTCGAGCATGAAGTTGACCATCTCGGGCGTCACCAACTCGGCAACACACACGAGGTCGCCCTCGTTCTCACGATCTTCATCGTCGGCGACCACCACGAATTTGCCCGCGGCAAGATCGGCAAGCGCCTGCTCTACCGTTCCGAACACGGGCTCCCCAGTCGCGCTTGGCACCTCGTCCGGGGCCATCGATCCGCTCTGCATCGTTATGCCTCTCCCGCTCCACTGACCGACGCCGTGTAGGGCGCCGTCAGTCGCGCGATGTGCTTCGCCAGCACATCCGTCTCAATATGGACATGATCCCCGGCGACCCGCTCACCGAGGGTAGTATGACGTTCGGTGTACTCGATGATCGACAGCTGGACGCCCGTCGCGTGCAGCGCGTTCACCGTCAGACTGATACCGTCCACGGCGATCGATCCCTTGTCGACCGTGAGGTGGCGCAGCGCCTCCGGCAGTTCGACATCGATCAGCCAGGCATCGCCCTGGCGCTCCGTGTGGAGGATCGTGCCGAGCCCATCAACATGGCCAAGCACCAGATGACCGCCGAGGCGGTCACCAAGACGCATCGCTCGTTCGAGATTCACGTGCTGGCCGACCCGCCACGACCCGATGGTGGTGCGATCGAGCGTCGTGACGATCGCCGCGACCGTGAACCATCCGGTGTTCGACTCGGCATCACGCCCATGTTCCCGCACTGTGAGACAGGCACCGTTCACCGCGATGCTCTCGCCATCGACGAGATCGAGGTAGCGGCAACGGATGCGCAGCTCGCATCCCGCCGGCGTGTCGGCGATCCGGGTGATCATCCCCACATCGTCTACGAGCCCCGTAAACATCGTGCGCTCAGTCTCCGGAAACAGCGTATCGGGTCATCAGGTCGGCGCCGTATTCACGACGATCGAGCACACGCAGCCGCGGTGCCGCTTCGACCCCCTGGGAAGGCAGGGCACCAAAGGCCTGTACAGCCCCAGCGCCCAGAATGACCGGCGCCTGAAAGATAATCAGGTGCTGGACGAGACCGGCGGCCAGCAGCTCGGAGGCGATCACGGCCCCGCCCTCCACGAGCACATGGGCGAGACCGAGGGCGCGCAGTTCCTGCAGACTGCGTCGCATGTCCGCCGCGATGACCACTCGAGCGCCGGCCTGCCGAAGCGCGGACTCTGCGTGAGGATGGCGACCGGCCGTGATCACCACGAGCGGCGTGTCTCCCGCCGTTCGCACCAGCGTCGAGTCGAGGGGAAGGCGGGCGTGCCGATCGAAGACGACGCGGGTCGGCGTTTGGCGCGGGCTAGGAACGTCGCGAACGGTCAATGCCGGATCGTCCGCCAATGCGGTACCAATGCCAATCGCCACCGCATCCGCTTCCGCCCGCAACGCATGCACCGCACGTCGGCTTTCCGGCCCGGTGATCCAGCCGGGGCGACGGGTGGCATCGACGATGGCGCCATCCAACGAGGTGGCCAGCTTCAGGGTGACGAACGGCAGATCAGGTACCCGCACCCGATGCAGGAAGGGCGCATTCTGAATGCGCGCCAGATCGGCGAGCGTGCCATGCTCGACGAGAAGGCCCGCACTTCGCAGCTGCTCGAGCCCACCGGCGGCGACGGGATTCGGATCCCGGAGCGCACAGACCACGCGGGTGATGCCGGCCTCCAGAATGGCGTCGACGCACGGCGGCGTCTTGCCGTGGTGGTTGCACGGTTCGAGCGTCACGTACAGAGTCGCACCGTGCGCCTTCGCCCCGGCCGTTCGTAACGCGTGCACTTCGGCGTGCGCCTCCCCGTACCGCGCATGCCACCCTTCGCCGACGACCTCACCGTCCTTCACAACGAGCGCTCCCACCTTGGGATTGGGGGACACCTGTCCCGCTCCCCGTTCAGCGAGCGTCAAGGCCTGACGCATGAAGCGCACGTCCGGCGACTCAACATTAAGTCGGGCGTGCGCTTCGGACGACCAGCGTGGATCGTCGGTCATGCGACTCAGAACCTCATGGTGATGCCAACGGATCCGTAGCGATATCCCTCGTTGGGGGTGCGATTGCCGAACCGGTTCGTCACGACCGGTGCCGCACCGGCGCTCGACACGCCGTACTCTGCCACGACGCGCAGTATCAGCAGGCTGAAGGAGGCGTTCACGAAAGCGGTGCTCCGCGTGACCTGATTCTGCATCCCATCGAGGACCACAACCGCACGCTGCGGCGTGTTGGCCACGGATTCGTTGACGATGCCTTGCACCCCTGCCGTCGCATCGATGGCGTCACGACCAAGCCCCGCCGCCACGCCGAACAGGAGGAACCGCTTGCTGGCCACCACGCGAAGCGCGTTGGACGTCACCGCGACGTTGTTGACCGATAACGTGTCGTTCCCCGTAGCAAAGCCCATCGAGACGGTGGGCAACTTGCGACGCAGGTAACTGATACTGACCCCCGGGATGAGCGCTGACTCCTGCAACGCCCCCACCCGCACCCCGTATCCGAGCGCAAGATTGGATGCGCTTGGCGCCAACGACAGTCCATTGCGTTCGACGGTGGGGAGATAGGTGCCACTCAGGAGCACGTCGACGCCGCCGACGTTGGTGATCCCGAGTGGCACCCCCTTGATCAGCCCGATACCGAGATCGATGACGGGAACGGGGACTGGCGTCCGGGAGGTCGAGAAGGTGGTCGTGGCGGCATTGCCGAGCGCAATGGGTACCGTGCCGCGTGGCAGCTGTCCGTCGACCGCAGTCAGTCGGACCGACACGGCACGCTTGGGCCAACCACCGAGAGTCCCGCCCTCGCCGAGGAGCGGATTGCCACCGGAGAGGGCGACACCCACCTGAGGAGAGACAAACGCGAACAGGTCGCGTGCCTTGGTACAGGCATCACCACCGACTGGCACGCCGGCAAGTGTTGCGGGAGAGGCCGTACATGTGCCCGGCGTCAACTGCGCGGCGGTACGGCGTGGCGCCACCAGCACGATGGTGCTGACAGCGACAAGCAGACCCATCCTCACAACCGGGCGACGAACGGTCATGCGTCTACCCCCTGTAGTTTGACCTGGCCAGTGCCGGGGACCACACGCCCCAGCTCCCACGCCGCGATGCCGCAGGCCGTCGCCCGCGCCATGATGGTGGAGAGCTGATCAGGTGACGTGATCACCACCATCCCGACCCCCATGTTGAAGGCACGGAACATCTCCGGGGCGGACACCCCGCCTGCTTCGGCCAATACCCGGAACACCGACGGGATGGTCCACGTCCCGGTATCAACGGCGGCATCGAGGTGGGGTGGCAGAGCCCGATTGAGGTTGCCGGGGAGACCGCCACCCGTGATGTGCGCCATCGCGTGAATGGCCCCGAGCACCGGCTGGAGGCAGGGCAGGTACGAGCGATGGACCTGCAGCATCACGTCCGCCACCGAGGCGCCATTGGCGTCGGGGAACGGGTCATGCACGTCGAGCCGGAGTCGATCGGCAAGGATGCGACGCGCGAGCGAGTAGCCATTGGTATGCAACCCGTTCCCAGCCAACGCGATCAGCACATCACCCTCGTGCACACGCGCGCTGCCGAGGACCTGCTCCTCCTCGACGATTCCGGTGATGAAACCGGCGAGGTCGTAATCCGGTGGTGTATACACGCCCGGCATTTCCGCCGTCTCGCCACCAATCAGTGCGCAGGCATTCTCGCGGCATCCGGCAGCAACGCCAGCGACCACAGCTTCAACAACCGCCGGCTCCAGCTTGCCAAACGCGACGTAGTCGAGGAAGTACAGCGGGATCGCTCCCTGCACCAGAATGTCATTGGTGCAGTGATTCACCAGGCAATGCCCGATGGTGTCGTGGCGTCCGGCCTCAATTGCAATCTTGATCTTGGTGCCGACGCCGTCCGCACTCGCGACGAGCAGCGGGGCCCGATAGCCCTCGGGGACGCGGAACATCCCGCCAAACCCACCGAAGGCGCCGCGTGCACCAGCCGTCATCGTGCTCTGAACCAGCTTGGCAAGCCGGTGCTTCGCGTCGTCAGCCGCGTCGATGTCGACCCCGGCGGACCGGTAGTCGAGTGGCGCTGGGCTGCTGGTGCTCACATCAACTCCGCGTCAAAGGCGACGAGCTGACGGAACTCCTGCACGCGACGATCGATATCCTCGCGGGTGATTTCAAGGAGGCGCGCATTCGAGAACTTCTCGACCGCGAACGAGCCCATCGCGGAGCCGACCACGACGGCGCGACGCATCGCCCGCTCGGTGATTTCGCCAGTAGCGGCCAGATGCCCGATGAAGCCGCCGGCGAAGGAATCCCCCGCGCCCGTAGGATCAAACACGCTTTCCAGCGGATAGGCCGGGGCGAAGAAGACGCTGTCCTTCGTGAACATGAACGCGCCATGTTCCCCCTTCTTGATGAGCACGTACTTCGGCCCACGCGCCAGAATCCACCGCGCCGCCTGCACGAGGTTGGTCTGCTCAGTCAGCTGCCGGGCTTCCCCGTCATTCAGCGTGATCAAATCGACGCGTCCGAGTAATTCCAACAGATCGGGGCGGCGCGACTCGATCCAGAAGTTCATCGTGTCACAGGCGACGAGCCGCGGCTGTTCGACCTGATCGAGCACCTGCAACTGCAGACGCGGATCGATGTTCGCGAGGAAGACGAAGGGCGAGCGCCGGAACGCATCAGGAATCTTTGGGCGGAAATCGGAGAAGACGCCGAGATGCGTTTCCAGCGTTTCTGCCGAATTCAGGTCGTGCCGATATCGCCCGCGCCAGCGGAAGCTGGCCCCATCCGCCTTCTCGAGGCCCGAGAGGTCGACCCCGCGTGCGGTGAGCGGCGCGAGCTTGTCGACGGGGTAGTCGTTGCCGACCACGCCGACGAGTTGTACCGGCGCAAAGTGCGACGCCGACGAGGAGAAATAGGTCCCGGAGCCGCCGAGCGCATCATCGACCTTGCCGAATGGCGTTTCGACCGAATCGAGAGCCACCGACCCGACGACCAACACCGGGCTCGCGGGGGTCACCGTTCCATTCATCGTCACATGCGCTCCGGTGCGGAGAGTCCGAGAATACGCAGACCGGCGGCGATGCCGAGCTGCGCGGCGCGCGCAAGGACCAGCCGCGCCTGCGTGATCGCCTCGGGCTCGCCGAGGACGTGATGCTTGTGATACCAGGTGTGCGCCGCGCGCGCGGTCTCGTGCAGCCACCCCGCCACGCGATGCGGCTCGAGTGCATCGGCCGCGCCCTTTACGATCGCGGGGAAGTCGAGCAGCTGCCGCACGAGTTCCTGTTCGGCGGGTTCGGCGAGCACACCGAGGTCGACGCCCTGCCCCGTGACGCCGGCCGCATCGATTTCGCCGACGCGGAAGATGCCGCACATGCGCGCATGCGCCATCTGGATGTAGTACACGGGGTTTTCTTCCGACTGACTGCGCGCCAGATCGACGTCGAAGACCAGCTGCGAGTCGCCCTTGCGCATGAGATAGAAGTAGCGAACCGCATCGCGCCCGACCTCATCGATGAGGTCACGCACCGTGACGTAGGACCCGGCGCGCTTGGAGATCTTGACCTCTTCACCGCCCTTCATGACGGTGACCATCTGGTGCAGCACGTATTCGGGATATCCTGCAGGAATCCCGATTTCGAGCGCCTGCAATCCCGCCCGCACGCGTGTGGTCGTGCTGTGATGATCGGCGCCCTGCACGTTGACGGCGCGCGTGTAGCCGCGCTCCCACTTCGTGACGTGATACGCAACGTCCGGCACGAAATAGGTGTAATCGCCTCCCTTCGCCGCGCTCTTCTTCATGACGCGGTCCTTATCGTCGCCGAAGGTCGTCGTGCGGAGGAACAGCGCCCCCTCTTCCTCGTACGTGTGTCCCGAGGCCTTGAGTGCCTCGACGGTGCGATCGACGCGCCCGTCGGTGTAGAGGGAGCTCTCGAGGTAGTACGTGTCGAATTTGACGCCGAACGCCTGCAGGTCGAGATCCTGCTCATGTCGCAGGGCCGCTACGGCAAAGGCCCGCATGGCGTCGAGATCGTTCCCCGCCGCGTCATCCGGGTGTGCGGCCACATAGCGCTCGGCGATCTCACGGATGTACTCGCCGTGATACCCACCCTCGGGGATCTCGAGCGGGGCCCCGCCCAACTCGCGCACACGTGCCTGTGTCGACTTCGCGAGATTGGCGATCTGCGCGCCTGCATCGTTGTAGTAGAACTCGCGGTCGACGTTCCAGCCGGTCCATTCGAGCAGCGTGCTGATGGCGTCGCCGAGGGCCGCCTGACGGCCGTGGCCGACATGCAAGGGTCCGGTGGGATTGGCGGAGACGAACTCCACGCAGACCCGCCGATCGCCCCCGGAGGCATGGCGCCCCCACTGCGCCGGGTCGGCGAGAATCTGGAGCAGCCCGCGCGCCTGGAATCCCGGATCGAGACGAAAGTTGATGAATCCCGGGCCGGCGATCTCCGCTGCGACCACGCCAACACTCGGCTGATCGATGGCGGCGATCAGCGCTTCAGCGAGATCGCGCGGCTTGCGACCCATCGGCTTGGCGAGGGTCATCGCGAGATTGGTCGCCCAATCCCCGAAGGCGGGATCGCGAG
>JBDKIJ010000109.1:0-3213 GCA_039797155.1 Gemmatimonadota bacterium
TTCCGTCGGGCCGCCAAAGTTAGATGAACATGGCGTCACAATCCGGGAAAAACAGTGGAATTTTGCCCGAAACATGCCGATACCCCGCCGCGACAGCGTGTGACCTTTGCCCAATCCTGTCGTCCTACCTGCGAGACGAAATGTCTCGCGCAGGACCGGATTGGTTCGCGATTCAAGCTCGCCAGGGGTGTCAGTCCGTCGGCGGCGGCGTTATCCTAACGCCGTGCACATGACGGAATCCGAAATCCCGCCGAACGAGATCGACTCCGATCAGGAAGTCATCACCCGCATTCTGTCGGGTGACCGTGACGCCTACGCGATGCTGATCGGTCGGTACAGTGATCCGCTGTATCGGCATGCTCTGGGTATGACGGGTAGTCCCGACGTCGCCGAGGACATTCTCCAGACCTCGTTCATCAAGGCCTATCACCATCTCGGTGAAGTCCGTGGTCGTTTCGATGCCTGGCTGTTCCGGATCGTAGCCAACGGGTGCAAGGACTGGCTGAAGAACATTCGGCGCACGCACCTGAGCTACGAGGAGGATGACCAACCGTCCGGCTTTGCTTCGCCTGATGAAGAGCTCGACCGCACCGAGTTGCGGGACGATCTCGACGCAGCGCTGGGGCAGCTGGCGCCATCCCTCCGCGAGGCCTTCATCATGAAGCATGTGGAAGGGCGCTCGTACGAGGAAATGGCGGATCTGTTGGGTACGACCGTCGGGGCGCTGAAAATGCGCGTGCATCGGGCACGCGAAGCGCTCCAAGCCCTGCTCGAGGAGAAATACGCCTGATGCTCGAACGCCACGAAGCACATGACAGGCCGGAATCGCAGACCCGTGAGCCCGCGCGCGATGCCGACGCGGTGAACGACCGGCCGCTGACCGACCGCGAAGTGCCGCTTCCTGGGATGGCTGCGGCGGATGCGAGTACCAGCATGGTTCACCAGTGGCTTGATGGCGAGGTCAGCGAGGCGGACATGCGTGTCGCCGACCCGGAAGCCGTCGAATTCTGGGCCCGCGTGCACCTCGATGCGGCGCGCCATGCCGCGACGAAGGCACCGGTCCATTTGATCGCCAACGTGATGGCCGCGATTCCCGTCAAGGAACGCTGAGCCACCTCGACGCACAACACGAAGGGCCCCGACCGCGATGGTCGGGGCCCTTTGCGTTTCGCGCGGTCCACCCACCTACATGTGCAGCGCGCGCCCCAGGGCCGCCAGCGCCGCTTCCTTCACCGTCTCACTCAGCGTCGGGTGCGAGTGTACGGTGATGCCGATGTCCTCGGCGCTGCCGCGGTATTCCATCGCGAGCACGACTTCGCTCATCTGATCGGCGACATGGGCCCCGATCATGTGGCAGCCGAGAATCTCGTCGGTGGTGGCATCAACCACGAACTTCACGAAGCCCGCGGTCTCGCCCATCGTGCGCGCACGGCCGTTCGCGCTGTACGGGAACTTCCCGACGCGATACGCGCGCCCGCTCGCCTTCACGTCCTGCTCGGTCAGCCCGACCGTGGCGATCTCCGGCGACGTGTACACCACACCCGGTACGGTACGGTGGTGCATGTGTACGGGCTTGCCACTGATCACCTCGGCGGCCACCACGCCCTCTTCCTCGGCCTTGTGCGCGAGCAGCTTGCCGCCGCAGACGTCACCGATAGCGTACACGTGCGGCAGATTCGTGCGCTGCTGATCGTCCACGACGATCTCGCCGCGCGCGCCGAGCGTGAGCCCGAGTGCCGACGCATCCACGCCGGAGAGCGACGGCTTGCGCCCCACGCTCACCAGCACGTAGTCGGCATCGATCGACGAGGCGGTCCCGTCCTTCTCGACGTGAATGGTGACGCCACCTTCGCGCACGTCGGCGCCCACCACCTTGGTACCGGTGTGGATCGTCAGCCCCTGCTTGCGGAAGATCTTGTCCGCTTCCTTCACGATGTCGTCGTCATTGCCCGGCAGGATCGTCGGCGCGTACTCCACGACGGTGACCTGCGCGCCAAGGCGGCGCCATACCGACCCGAGCTCGAGGCCAATCACGCCGCCACCGATTACCACGAGGTGCTTTGGTACCTCGGGGATCGATAGCGCGCCGACGTTCGACAGCACGCGCTGTTCGTCGAAAGGGAGGAATGGCAGCTGTACGGGTACGGAGCCCGTCGCAATGATCACGGACTTGCCCTGCCACACGCTCACGGTGTCATCGGCCGCGCGGACTTCCACGACGTTGCCCGGCTTCAGTGTCCCGAAGCCCCTGGCCCAGGTGACCTTGTTCTTCTTGAAGAGGAACTCGACCCCCTTGGTGTTCTGGCCGACGACCTCGGTCTTGCGTGCCATCATGGTCCCGAGGTCGAAGCGGGCGCCATCCACGGCGATACCGTGTTCGGCGGCGTGGAGCCGGAGCCACTCGTAGTGCTCCGAGCTCTGAAGGAGCGCTTTGGAGGGGATGCACCCGACGTTGACGCAGGTGCCTCCGAGGGTCCGGTCGGCTTCGACGCAGGTAACGGTCAGGCCGAGTTGGGCCGCGCGGATGGCGGCGACATATCCGCCGGGTCCTCCACCGAGGACCACGACATCAGCAGTGTGTAGGGCTGGGGAAGTCATGCGGCAAAGCTAACCAGCCGATTGGGGTCGCTGGAGGGAATAACCAGCAAATTCCATTTTGCTCAGGTCTGTACCCGGTGGCACATTGGCGGTGTTGGCCGTGGCCCCAATCTTCGCATTGAAAACACGCGCTGACACGTCGAAGCCCCGGATTTCGGTCCGGGGCTTCGCATTTCCAGCCTGGGTGTCGCGCGGAACGCGGACGCTTAGTACACCAGCATCGCGGCCGGGTCTTCCATCAGCTCCTTGAGGCGGACCAGGAAGAGCACGGCCTGCTGGCCGTCGATGATGCGGTGGTCGTACGAGAGCGCCACGTACATCATCGGGCGGATCTCCACGCGACCATCGACCGCCATCGGACGCTCCTGAATCTTGTGGAGCCCGAGGATGCCGACCTGCGGGTAGTTGATGATCGGGGTCGAGATGAGGGACCCGAAGACACCGCCATTGGTAATCGTGAAGGTGCCGCCGGTCAGGTCATCCATCGACAGCTTACCGTCGCGCGCGCGCATGGCGATCGCACTCAGGTCGCGCCCGATCTCGACGACGCTCTTGGCGTCGGCGTCCTTGATGTTCGGCACCACGAGCCCGGCATCGCTGGCGACGGCGACCCCC
>JBDKIJ010000110.1:0-6583 GCA_039797155.1 Gemmatimonadota bacterium
ACCGCATCAATCTGCTGAAGGGCGGGCTGACCTTCGCGGACATGGTCGTGACCGTCAGCCAGACGCACGCCCGTGAACTGCGCACGCCAGATGGGGGATTCGGCCTGCACGGCGTGTTCACCGAGCTGGGGGACCGGTTGGTCGGCATCACCAACGGGATCGATCAGGCGGTGTGGGATCCGTCCATCGACGACGAGCTGGTGGCCCGCTACACGGTGGAGGATCCGACGAACAAGGCGAAGTGCAAGGCGGCGCTGCAGCGTACGTTCGGACTCCCGCAGCGGCAGCGCGTTCCGCTCTTCGGCTTCACCGGCCGCCTCGTGGTTCAAAAGGGATTGGATCTCATCCTCCAGTCGCAACTGATACGTCACCTCGACGCACAGTTCGTATTCCTCGGCGCCGGTGATCCCGCCTACGAACAGGCGCTGCTGCAGCTGGCCGCCTCGCGCCCGCAGCATGTCGGCGTGCAACTCGATTTCACCGACGCGCTCGAACACCGGCTGATGGCTGGGGCCGATCTGTTCCTCATGCCGTCGCAGTATGAACCGTGCGGGTTGACGCAAATGCGTGCCCAACGGTACGGCGCGCTGCCGATCGGTCGTCGTGTGGGTGGGATCAATGACACGATCCTGGATGATGCGACCGGGTTCCTGTTCGACCGCTTCGCCCCCGAGGCCCTCGATGCCGGCATCGCGCGCGCACTCGCCCGCTTTCATGACCCGCACGCATGGGCGCCGCGCATGCGACAGGCCATGCAGCGCGATTTCGGATGGGCGCGCGCCGCCGACCGCTACCGCGCCGTGTATGCGAAGGCGGCGGCCCTCGTGCGGCATCGCGCGCTAGACGCCGGCTGATGCACACCATCGTGGTGCATCAGCACCTGTATCAGCCACCACGTGAAGACCCGTGGCTTGAAGTGGTCCCGACTGAGCCATCGGCCGCGCCGGATCACGACTGGAACACGCGCATCGCCCGCGAGTGCTATGCGCGGCTGGCCGCCGTGGAAACCCATCGCCGGGATGAACGCGCGGCCCCGCGCGATCCCGATGCTCGTGCCGGGTTGACTCGCATCGTCAATCTCTACGCCTGGTGCTCCTTTGACGTCGGCCCGACGCTGTGCGAATGGCTCGACGTCCACGCACCCGACGTGTTGGCGGCCATGCAGCGGGGTGACGCCGCCAGTATTCGCCGATGGGGACATGGCAATGCCATGGCGGCGCCATTTCATCACGTCATCCTCCCGCTGGCCTCGCCACGGGAGCGACGTACCGAAATCCGCTGGGGGATCAAAGACTTCCGACGACGCTTCGGGCGCGCGCCCGAGGGGTTCTGGTTCCCGGAGTGTGCCGTCGATGAGGAGACGCTCGAGGCGGTCGCCGCCGAAGGGATCCGGTTCACGATTCTGGCCCCGTACCAAATGGAAGGCGCGGTGGGAAACGGCCAGCCCGTGCGGTGGTCTGGGGCGTCAGGCCGATCGCTGACCATCGTGCCGTACGATGGCGCCCTCGCTGGCGACGTCGCGTTCGGTGGGTTGCTGCGCTCGCCCCACGCGTTGGCCGAGCGTCTGCTATCGCGGGAGCGCGATGGCGAGGCCTCGCTGCGCTGCACGACGCTGGCGACCGACGGCGAGACATTCGGCCATCATCACCGCGGCGGGGAGATGGCGCTGGCCGAAGCCCTCGGCATGATTGTCCATCGACCAGGTGTCCGCCTGCAGAATGCAGCGACCCTCGTCGCGTCCTCACCGCATCCGCCCGACATCCGCCTCGTGAGTCCGTCCTCGTGGAGCTGCGCGCATGGGGTGGAGCGGTGGCGCAGCAACTGCGGGTGCCGACTCGATGGGAATCATCCCCCTGCGCAGCAGTGGCGTGGGCCGCTGCGTCATGCGCTGACAGTGCTGGCGCATCAGACGGACGCGATTTTTTCCGACGAAGGCGCGCGCCTGTTTCGTGAGGATCCGTGGGCCGTACGCGACGCCTTCGGCGACGTGGTCGCTGGGGATCGCGAGGCCCTGGCGCACTTCGCCAACAGCGTGGTGGTCGATGATGCTACTGACGCCATGCGGACGCGGGCCCGTGAACTGCTCGAGATGCAGCGGGCTTCGCTCCGCACGTTTACGTCATGCGCGTGGTTCTTCGATGAGGTGGACCGCATCGAAGTGCGACAGGTCCTGCGCTATGCAGCGCGTGCGCTGGAACTCTCGGGACAGGCCGCCCGCCTGACCCCGGAGTTCATGACGGCGTTGTCACACGCCACAAGCGGGCACGGCGACGCCATCACCGCCGCTGACGTGTTCGTACGGGAGGCGCTCCCCCATCGCGACCCCGTCCTGATGGTCGCCGCAGCGGCCATCGCACTCGCTACGGCTGGCCAGCCCACCACCCCGATCGCCTGTTTTGACTGCGATCTCGCATCCCACGATGCGCAGTGGGCCGTGTCCATTCGTCACCGCCGCACAGGTGCCGTGGCCCACTATATCGGCATCGCGGAGGGTGCCGGCCCATCACTCCACGTACGGCTCGGCGCCGCCGGATCGTCAGAGCGCGCGTGGACGACCGTGCCGTTACATGAACTCCCGGAAGTGGCCGCGCGTCAGTTGCTCGTGGCGCACGCAGACGACGACCACGCCCTCCTCGGCTAACTGCGCGTCAGGGCTCCACACGTCAGGGCGCCGCGTGCCAGCGCACCGCGAGCCCGGCATACCACTGGCGATCGAATGCCGGCGTCCATAACGCGGGACGCTGGTTGAGCAGGTTGTTGACCCCTGCCGACAGCTCGGTGTTGCGCGCCAACGTCCAGCGGAATTGCCCATCGATGCTGAACATGGCGCCCTGTCGCCCGATGATCCCCGACGCCGTGGAGAATGGACCGGTAATGGGCGCGCCACTGGGGATGCCGATCAAGGGGGCGCCGCCGGTGTAGCGCGCCGACAGATCGGCCGCGAGCCCCTCGCGCCAGCCCCACACATGCGACACGCGCGCGCGCGCCGTGTGGGACGCGCGGCGACTGAGTGGCAAGCCGGTGGCCAGATCACGCGTGCGCAGATGATCGTACCCGACCGTGAGTTCCGTCGCGCCCAGCAGCACGCGGGCGTGAGTTTCGATCCCCTGCATGCGGGCACGCGCCACGTTCACGTTGGCGTACTGCTGATAGCCCGCCGCGTTGTCGCCCTGATAGCGCCAGTCGATCAACCCATCGACCGCGTTGCGATACCATTCGGCGTCGATGGAGAGGCGCGGAGTGACGGCCCACGTTCCGCCGGCGCTCGTACTCCAGGAGGCCTCGGGGCCGAGTGTGGGATTGCCGATGAGGGTATACCCACCGGCCGGGTTGAAGAAGGTGTAGCGAATCTCCTTGAACCCGGGGGCACGGAATCCACGCGCGACGTTGCTGCGCAAGCGCACGGAGGGCGACGCCTGCCACGCCGCCCCCACGGAGGGATTCAGGGTGCTCCCCCACAGCGTGCTGTGCGTGACGCGTGCCCCCGCCGTCAGCAGCCACGGCCCCACACTCCACGAATCGCGCGCGAACGCCTCGGTCACCTGCTCCATCGCACTGTCGCCATCCACCTTGGTGGGCGCGACCAACGTCCGATGCGCGCGCTGCACGCCAAGATCGATCGCGTGTCCCCCAACGGCCTTGGTATAGGCCAAGAGATAGCGGGCCTGTCGCTCCTGCTGCTCGACGGAATCGGCGGATCCGCGTATCGGCAGCAGTCCGCGCGACTGCCGGTACTGATAGCGGAACCGCTGCTGGAAGGCACGCGCGCGCAGTTGGCCGCCCGCCAGCGGTCCCTGCACTTCGGTGAAACCCTGCATGCCCCGATTGTCGATGAATCCATTGAAGCGGGCATCCACCGGAAAGCGTTGCCGTTCCTGCGTCCCCTGCACGTCGAGCCGCGCCGTCCAGCCGCGCCCCAACGCATAGCGCACGTCGGTCTGCAGGTCGTAGATGCGGTTGAAGGTGGCGATGGCCGCATTGTATCCGGTCACCCGATCGGACTGCCGCCAGCCACCATTCACGCGGTAGCCGAGTCGACCGAGGGTCTGACTGACGCCCCCGGTCGCCTCACGTCGACCAAGACCGCCCTGCCGAGCGAGCCAGTCCATCGTCAGAGCCTGTGTGGGTGCCGCCCGTACGATGTTGATGACGCCGCCGAGCGCATCACTCCCGAACTCCACACTTGAGGGCCCCTTGGTCACTTCGATACGCGCCGTGCCGACGGTGCTGAGCCGTCCGATATCGCGGCTCTCGATCAACGCGCCCGGCACCGGCTCTCCGTCGACCAGTACCAGAACCCGCGAGTCATCGAAACCGCGGATCGCGATCGAGGTCTTGGATGGGGGCGATGGGAGCTCCTGAAGCCCCGGCAGTTGGCGCAGCAACTGATTTGCCGACACGGCGGCCGCCGCGTCGATCTCCTTACGGTCCACGATGGTGACGCTGCGGGGCGACTCGCTCGCGCGAATCAGGCGCTGCCCCATGGAGGTGGTGAACCCCGGCAGCACGGTTGGCAGCAAGTCGAGGCGGATCTCGAGCATCGGCGCCCGCACCACGACCATCGTTTCCCGAAAACCCAGCGCACGGACCACCAGCGTGTCGCCGATGCCCGCGTCGATGCGGAACCGTCCATCCACGTCACTGCGTCCCCGCACCGACCCGCCTCGACGAAGTTGCGCCCCCAGAATCGGGGTCCCGTCGGCCCGGGCCACGACCCGCCCATCCACCCCCGAGGGGCGGGCCGCCCTCGCGACCGGTGCCTGTGCCATCAGTGGCGTGCCGAAGGCGAGCAGGCTGCTTCCCTGGAGGAGAAGCAGCGCCCAAGACGATCGAAGCAGCGACGGCATCACACCCATGCGGATCTCGCGTCCTTACTTGACGCGTGCGTAGCGCAGCGTCGGGAACGCCGGAACGCCCGTGTTGCTGTAGTAATCGATGACCTGGAACTTGTAGGTCTTCGTCCCGCTCCGGGCGAAGAACACGTTGAAGGTGGGGTGCAAGCGGTCGTTCCCCGCGAGGTTGTACCGGAACGGCCCGTTCTTGTCGAGCACGTTGTTCGGGATCGGACCGACCAACTGGGAGAGGTACGGCGCGTACTGCGCGGCGTCATTGGCGGCCGTCGCGTTGGCGAAGGTCGGCGACTGCCCGCCGGGGTAGGTCCCGACCGAACAGGCACTGTTTACCGTCAGCGCCAGCGAGTTCGGCGCCGGATTGAACTGCAGATCCCAGGTGCAGCCGGACGGCGCCGGGACCAGCGCATTCGCGCTCAGGCTGAACGCGCGCGGCTGGTTGGCTGGAGCGATGGCCAGCGTCTGCACCGACCCGAGCCCCGAGGGGCCCTGGACACGGGATTCGACGTACAGCGTATCCACGGCGAACTGCGGCGTGAACCGGATCCGCGACACCCGGAATACGGCGAAGCCACCGTTGGCCAACCGCGTCTTCCAGTAGTTGGCCGCGTTCGCCGTCGGGACACCGCTCAGGTTGAGGTGCGCCCGATCGTCCTGCTGGAGGCGGTCCGACACGAACAGGGAGTCGGCCGGGATATTGGCCAGCCGAATGGCATCAAAGGCCGCCAGCGTGCTGGCCGGGGTGAACCCCAGCACCTGGGCATCCGTCGCCGTGGCGTTGTTCGCGAGGCCCACGCCAGTCACGCCCTTGCTGATGACACCCGCCAGCGCCGGCGAGTTCAATCGCACCTCGTAGCGGCGGAGCGCCAGATCCCAGTCACTGCTCTTCGGGACCAGCGTCCCGGTGGCAAAGCTGAAGTACACCAACGTGTCGGTGCTGCCCGCATTCAGTGGCGCCGTGGTCACGATCTCGTTGAGCGCCGGCTCCTTGATGGTCCCCCCCGGGCCCGTGGGGTCGGTCTCACCCTCACAAGCGACCAGCAGAGGGAGTGTTACAAAAGACAGCACCGCCGAACGGCGGAATACGCGAAGCATCGAGGCAGAAAGCACGAAACGTCCGGGAAAGAGTCGAGGATCAACCGCGCCGGATCCTACTCATCCCCCCTATCGGTTTGGCATTCGTAATTGTCCCGAGGGGCCACCATTTCCGGATCGCAATAGAGGGCCCTGCCCCGAGCCGCAAGTCTGTGTGTGCAATCCAGCAAAAACTATCTTTGTGATTCATTGTGGTGTGGATAAACCGGTCAGTGCAGCCCCAAAGCGGCACCACCTCACACCCCTGCTTTTCCACACCAGACGCAGGCTCAACTGTACTCCACATGGACACTTAGCTGAGTTTCCACATGAGAAGGCAGAGAAATCTACATAATTGTCAATAACTTACGGTGCAACAGACGTATTGCGTGCGCAGGTGGATCGTCATAACATCACCGCCCGCTGACTGACGACGATCATAGCCGTGAGATCAGCGCTCACGAATCTGACACCTCACGGAACTGCACTATGCACGTCGTCCCCTGCGAGGCCCCGATCGGTCCGGTTGAATCCGCGCCTATCACAAGCTTGGCTATCCACATGGATAAGCCGGGGGATCGTCTGGATGCGTTCTGGAGCGCGGAGGACGACTATCTCGTCCGCGTGATCGGTGTCGCTGGCGTGCAGTGGTTCCGGGT
>JBDKIJ010000111.1:0-17542 GCA_039797155.1 Gemmatimonadota bacterium
ACAGCGGTACGGGAGGCGGGAACCACGATGGTGAAGCGCGTGCCGCGCTCCAGGTCGTCGATCAACACAATGCCACGATGCGCTTCGACGGCGCGGTGCACGACCGGGAGGCCGAGCCCGGATCCGCCGGCTTTCCCGGAGACAAACGGCTCGAAGACACGGGGCCGCAGGTCCCGGGGAATGCCGGGGCCATCATCCGTCACCGTCACGGCGAGCAGCGCCCCCGTGATGTTGGTCGCCGCCGCTTGATCACGCGGAGGTCGATGCCATCCCACGGTCACGGTGACATGCCCCTCGGGCTTGACCGCCTGGACCGCATTGAGCACGAGATTGAAGACGGCACGGTGCAGCAGATCCTCGTCGCCATCGACCGTGGGCAGATCGGGGTCGACGGTCAGTGTGACCACGACGCCATCGCCGCAATCCGGATGGGCGGCGGCCAACTGCGTCGCCCGGCGCGTCACGTCGCCGAGGGCCAGCACATCCAGCCGAGTCACGCGCGCGCGGGCGAAATCGAGGAAGTCCGTCAATAACCGCGTCAACCGATCCGCTTCCCGCATGACCAGGCCATGCAGAATGCGTTCATCATCATCGGCATCCGAATCGGCACGCTCACGTCGTCGCGCCAACTGCTCGGTTGCGCTCCGAATCGACGCCAGCGGATTCCGAATTTCGTGCGCAAGCGACGCACTCAACTCCGCCACGGCCTGCAGGCGCTCGGCGCGGACATGCAGCGACTGCAACCGCTTACTGTCGGAAATATCCTGGAAGATCGCGGTGGCGGTGAGATCGGTGTCGGCCCCTCCGCCTTCAGCCAACGTCGTCGTGACGCCGATCTCCACCAGCTCCTCCCCACGGCGAATGCCGCCTTCGGCACGGGTGGTGCGCACCCGTTCCCGCGCACTGCGTTCGAGGATCGCGGCGAGCTCCGGGGCAACCCGACGCACGGCGCTGATCACCGGCCGACCGAGATAGGGACGCAACGCGAAACCCAGCAGCTCGGACGCCGCCGGGTTGGCGTACATCAGCCGCCCGTCGGTATCCACGGTCATGATCCCCGAACGAATGGTCCGCAGGATATCCTCCGCCTCCAGCTGCACCTTGGCGAGTTGCGCAGCCAACTCCTCACGCCCCAACCCCGCTTGCCGCAGTCGCAGCGCGACGTAGCCGGAGGCGCCGGCGACGACGGCGAACACGAGTAGCTGGACCAGCACCCCGATGGGAGATGAGCCGGGGCGCAGCCAGAGGACGTCGATCGCATACATCGCCCAGGCACTGCCGGCCACAATAAGCCCGGAGCGGAATGGCAGCAGGAGCGCACCGCTCGCGATCACCAGGACGTACAAGGCGGCGAACTGCGAACTCCACCCGCCGGTGACGTGTACGATGGCCGTCACCAGGAACAGGTCGACGGCACACTGCAGGGCGTAGTAGGTGGTGCTCGGGGGCTGACGCTCGAGGTCGCGGAAGGCGACCGACATGGCCGTCACCATCACCGCCAGCGCGAACGAGAGCGTGGCAATGAGCGTGTCCGACGGTGCCGCCTCGTTCCAGACGAAGACGGCAGCAATCAGAATGGCACTGGCCAGGGCAATCCGTCCCATCCAGACCCAGCGCAGAATGCGTTGCGGGTCCAGCACGGACTGCACCGGTTCCGTGGCAAACGGAGGGGTGTGGCGCACGCTTCAGGGGCAAGGGCACCCCGTCCCGCTGCACGTCACCTCGACCGTGCAGAATGCAAGACGAGAATCGAAGTCAAATCTATTGCAGAATGCACTACCATGACGACTGGCGACATCTGAAGTTACTTGTAGTCATGATTGATGGCCCATCGGTAGGCACGGGGGAGGAGTTGGACGCGGGGCTGGTGTCGATCCGGCTCCTCTTTGTGCTGTTCCTCGTCCTCTTGAATGCGTTTTTCGTGGCCGCCGAGTTCGCGTTGGTCGCGGTACGTCGAAGTCGGATCGATCAGATGGCGGCGGAGGGGGACCGCAGTGCGATGGTGGTCCAACGCACTCTCTCGCAACTCGATCGATATATCTCGGGCACGCAGCTTGGCATCACCCTGGCATCGTTGGCACTGGGGTGGATCGGGGAGCCGGCGGTGGCGGTGTTGGTCGATCGGCTGCTCGCGTCCGTGGGGATTCAACCCGCCCCCGGGGCCGCCCATACGGCGGCTGGCATCGCGGTCGCGTTTCTGGTCATCACCTTCCTCCACATCGTGCTGGGTGAGCTCGCCCCGAAATCGATCGCCTTGGCGAAGCCCGAGGGGGTGAGTCGGATGGTGGCGCGCCCCCTGATGGTCTTCTCGCAGGCGATGTCGCCGTTCATCGGCTTCCTGAACGGCGCGGCCAATCGGCTCCTTCGGTTGCTGGGGGTCGAACCGGCGTCTGAGGGAGGGCACGTGCACAGCCCGGAAGAGCTCCGCCTGCTCGTCATGCAGGCCCGGGCCCACGGGACGCTGGACGAGTCGGACTCCGCCATGCTTGCCGGCGTCTTCGACTTTCACAACAAACGCGCACTCGACGTGATGCGCCCCCGCACGGAGATGGTGGCGCTCGCCGAGGATATCGACCGCGACGAGCTGATCGCCGTGCTGCGTCAGGAGCGCTACTCCCGGTATCCGGTCTACCGCGATACGCCGGACGACATCATCGGGGTCTTTCTGGCCAAGGATTTCTGGCTGGCCGAGCATCCCGAAGCATTTGAGCTGCGGACGGCGCTGCGGAAGCCACTGTTCGTGCCCGCCACCCGCCCTGCGGAGCGGATTCTCGACGACTTGCGGCGGACGCGAGCGCATCTCGCCGTGGTGCTGGATGAGTACGGCGGTACCGCGGGAATCGTGACCATGGAAGACCTCGTGGAAGAGGTCATCGGGGACATCGCGGACGAATATGACCCGCTCTCGCGCGATGCCCTGCTCTTCGAGGGCATGCTCGAGCTGGCGGGATCGATGTCGCTGGTTGATGCCCGCTCCGATCACAAGGTCCCAATTCCCGAGGGCGATTGGACCACCCTGGGGGGCTATGTGTTCGCGACGCTCGGTCGACTGCCCAAGGTGGGAGATCGCGTGGGCTATCCGTCCGGCGAACTCGAGGTCGTCGCGATGGATGGCCGTCGCGTGGCGGCGGTACGCGTCCATCGGCGCGCCGAATCCCCCAACGCAGCGCCCACGTCCCCATGAGCCGACCCTTGCCTACGGGCGACCATCGCGGGCCCCGCAATGGCGATCACGGAAGTTGGCTCGCTCCCGGCGTCCCCTTCCCGGCCCATGAGCTCGAATTTCACGCCACGACCGGAGGCGGGCCGGGCGGCCAGCATGTGAATCGCAGCGCCACACGGGTCGCCCTCCGGTGGAATATCGCCACCTCACGGGTCCTCTCGGAGCCCCAACGGACGCGCCTGCTGGAGAAATTGGCCACACGGCTCGACGGGGACGGCGCGATCCGGCTGGTTGCGGGTGAATATCGGAGCCAGGAACAGAACCGTCGGGCGGCGTTGGAGCGGTTGACCCAGCTGATCACGCGCGCCCTCATCGTGCCGCGCCCACGTACCCCGACGCGACCAACCCGTGGGTCCGTGGAGCGTCGCCTCGAGTCGAAGCGGCAGCACAGCCAGATCAAACGCCAACGGCGCGGATCTCCCGACGAGTAACGGCGTACACGGGGACGGCAGCGCGGGAAAGCTTAACGCGGCACCGGCTTGAATCCCGACTTGTTGATTCGTCATTCTCAGTGACCAACGGATCACGCCGTCGTGGGAAGGCTTCGCCACGATCAGCTGTTGCATCCAGAGGCACAACGTCCTCGACTTCGCGCATTCTCAACACATGTCGGCTCAGGCCACCCGCATCAATCAACTGGTGACCGAGGCGCTCGGCCTCGACGTGGAACAGGCGCGTTGGCGGGCGCTGACGCGGCAGATCGCATCCGCCGACCCCTTACCGCTTCGCGTCCGATCGATCGGCGGCGCCGTGGATGTCGGCTATCTCGATCGGACGGTGTCCCTTACCGATATCCGCCGGGTGATCGCCGAGCGGCAGATTCCGTTGGTCCTCCTCACGGCGTCCGGCGAAGACGCCATCGTCCTGACGAGCCGCTCCGATGAGAACGCCGTGGAGGCGGTCGTCGTTGCTCGCAACGGCGAAGAAGAGTGGTTGGGGATACATGATGATCTCGCTGCGGCGGTACTGACGCGCGTGGGATCGTCTGAGTCCATCCACGTACTCGCTCCCATGGCATTGCGTCCCGCGACGAGCAGCGTCGGCGATGCGGCGCCACATGCGCCCGTTGGCCCGAAGCAGGGGGAGGAGGTGCTCCCCCGGTCGCCGATCGATCGGACCCTCGCGCTGCTCGCCCGCGAACGCCGCGAAATCCTCACGATCTTCTTCTACGCGACGCTCGCCGGTGCCTTGAGCCTGGTCCTTCCGCTGGCGGTGGGCGGTATCGTCCAGCTGGTGCAGGGCCGCCTGTTCCTGCAGCCGGTCATCGTGCTGATCGCCTTCGTCATTCTCGGTACGATCGTAGCCGGCGTAATCCAGATCGGCATTCTCAAGATCGTCGAGCGCATCCAGCAACGCGTCTTCGCCCGCATGGCTTTGGAATTCGCCTTTCGGGTACCGCGTCTCAAGTATTCCGCCTCGCTGGAAGCCGATTTGCCCGAGCAGATGAATCGCCTCTTCGAAGCCGTCGCGATTCAGAAGGGCGTACAGAAGCTGCTGCTTGATGTGCCGACGGCGCTGCTCACGATTGTCTTCGGCCTCGTGCTGCTGACCTTCTACAGCCCGTGGTTCTCGATTTTCGCCGTGATCGTGGTGCTGTCGTTGATCCTCGTCATCCGTTGGACTGGTCCCGAAGGGCTCGCCACCTCGGTGGTCGAATCCAAGTACAAGTACAAGGCTGTTCACTGGCTCGAGGAAATCGCGCGCGCCTTCCACGCCTTCAAGTACGCCGGAGAATCGACGCTTCCCGTCGAGCGGATGGACGATGTCATCACCGGCTACCTCAAGTATCGAAAGAAGCATTTTGCGGTCCTCGTCAAGCAGACCATCGCCCTCATCGGCTTCAAGACGTTCATTACCGCGGCGGTCCTCATCATCGGGGCCACGCTGGTGCAGACGAACCGGCTCCTGCTCGGGCAGTTTGTCGGTGCCGAGGTCGTGATCGTGACCGTTCTGGTGGGGGTCGAAAAGCTGATCAGCAGCCTGGCCACCGTGTACGACGTGCTGACCTCCGTCGACAAGGCGGGGCATGTCGCCGATCTCCCGATGGAGCCACGCGGCGGTCTGGCCCCCATGCATCAACCCGGTGTGGGGATTGCCATCGAGGCCCGTGACCTGCGGTATCGCTATCCCGGTGCGGGAACCGCAGCGGTACAGGGCATCACCGTGCGCATTCAGCCGGGGGAACGCGTGGCCATCATGGGCGTGGATGGCTCCGGGCGCAGCACGCTCCTCAAGCTGCTCGGTGGGCTCATCGACGACTACGACGGGACCGTCCGATTCGACGGGATCACGTTGCGCGATCTCGATCGCCCGGCCCTGCGAGTTCGCATCGGGCAGATGCTGTCCTGGACCGACCTCTTCGATGGATCAGTCGAGGAAAACATTTCAGTAGGCCGTCTACACATCACGCCGCGTGATGTGCGAGAGGCGCTGGATGATCTCCACCTCACCGATGAGATCCAGCAGCTCCCGCAGGGGATCCAAACGGAAATCACCAATGGCGGGCGGTCGCTCTCGGCTCATCTCGCCAACAAGCTGTTGATCGCGCAGGGCATTGTCGGGCAGCCGCGTCTGGTCGTCCTCGACGACTTCTTCCAGAATCTCGACGCCACCTCACGCGCGCACATCATCCGGCTGCTTACGGATCGCGCACGTCCATGGACCGTGCTGGCGGTATCCCATGATCCGCAGCTGTTGGCGGCCTTCGATCGCGTGCTGGTCATCCATGAAGGCCGCCTGGCGGCCGAAGGAACGTTCGGCGAACTGTGCGACCACCCATTCTGTCGCATGTTGTTGCACGATTCGTCCGCAGACGGGCTGATGGGCAGCACGCTCGACGGCCCCCGGGGGGCCTGATCCATGGCAACCTCTGATCTGGATATCGAGCGGGAGCTCAAGCATCTCCCACTGGAGACCACCACCCTGCTCGGCGCGGCCAACACGACGCACATCGTGTCGCGCTGGCTCCTTGGCATTCTCGCCACGCTCTTTGGCGCCTTATTTCTGCCATGGCAGCAGAGTGTGCGCGGGAATGGGTCGGTGACGGCGCTCAGTCCGACGGATCGTCCGCAACAGTTGCAGACCCGGATCGACGGACGCATCGAGGAATGGTTTGTCCAGGAAGGGCAATTCGTCCGACGAGGCGAGCCGATCGTTCGGCTTTCCGAAATCAAGGAGGACTACCTCAATCCGAACGTGCTGCCACTGACCGCACAGCAGCAGCGCGCCAAGACCACGGCGGTGGCCGAAAAACAGAATAAAGCTGATGCGCTGGCGATTCTTGTCTCGCAGCTGGAGCAGCAGCAAGCGTTCAAGTCGCAACAGGCGAAGGCCAAGGTGTCGCAGTACCGTGCCGAGTTGCAGCAGGCGACGCTCGAGGATTCGGTCGCGCGCGATCAGCTGCGCCGTCGCGAGCGGCTGTTCCGGGATTCGCTCGGACTGGTCTCGGTGAATGACTTGCAGCTGTTCCAGCTTCGTGCGCAGTCGGCATCAGCCAAACTGGTGGAGAAGCAGCAGGCCCTGGCCATTGCGGAAACCGATCTGACGGCGGTGCCGGTTGAATACGGCGAGAAGATCGCGAAGGCCCAATCCGATCGCGCGTCAACGCTGGCCGACGTCAGCGAGGGGCGTGCCGAAGTGGCAAAGCTCTCCGACAAAGTCGGCTCGCTGAGAGTCCGCAACGCGTTCTACGTCATCGAAGCCCCGCAGGATGGCTATGTGGTACGCGCAACCAAGACCGGACAAGGCGAGATCGTGAAGGCAGGTGATCCGCTGGCCACCATTCAACCGGCACGCCCGCGCAAGGCCGTCCAACTGTACGTGAAGCCGATGGACGTCGCACTGCTCAAGCCCGGGCGCCATGTGCGTGTCTTCTTCGATGGGTGGCCCGCGCTGCAGATCTCCGGATGGCCGCAGGTCGCCGTCGGCACCTTCGGCGCTTCGGTGGCCGTCATCGATCAATTCCCCAGTGCCGATGGGCTCTTCCGGGTCCTGCTCGTTCCCGACACGACGCATGACGACCCGTGGCCGGCACAGTTGCGCCTTGGTACCGGCGTCGAAGGGTGGGCGATGCTCGACAACGTGACGGTCGGATGGGAGGTCTGGCGTCAGCTCAACGGCTTCCCGCTCTCGATCAAGCCGAAGGATGCCCTCCCGGGCGATGCGGTGGCTGGCGACAAGGGCACTGGAGGCAGCAAGCAGTGACGCGCCTGCACTGGCCCGCTCTCCTTGCGTGCGTCACGCTCGCCTTGCCGGCGGCCGCGCCATCGTTGATCGCGCAATCGACGGCCTCGCAATCGACGATCGCGCGGTCGCCCATCGCCGCCGATCGTGGCATGACGGCCGTGGGGGATACGAGTGGGGCACCGTTCCCGTTCGCTCTCTTCGCGGATGCGGTGCTGGCCAACCATCCCGTGGCACGACAGGCACAGGCCGTCGCCGAACAGGCACGCGCCGAATTGCGGCAGGCGTGGGGCGCTTTCGATCCGACGGTTACCGCGACATGGGACCGCAAGACGTTCGGGGGCACCCAGTACTTCAACTACGTCGATGCGGCGTTGAAGATTCCGCTGCCGATCGGGGCGGACGTCACGGTGGCATTTGATCGCACTCTTGGTCGATACGCGAATCCTGACCGACTGACGCCGGGGAACGGGACATTCTCGGCCGGTGTGTCGATTCCGCTCGGCCAACGCATCATCACCGACGAGCGCCGCACGGCGCTCCAGCAGGCGCGTGCCGCACGAGATCTCGGTGAGGCCGATCGCACCGGGTTGGTGAACAAGTTGCTGTTCAGCGCGGCCAAGGAGTACGGGACCTGGTACGAGAGCTGGCGTCGCCGGGCGATTGCGCAGGAAGGCGAAGCGCTTGCGGATTTCCGATTGCGCGCCGTACGCCAACGGGTCCGCAATGGCGAGAGTGCGCCGATCGATACGATTGAAGCCCTGCTGGAAGTGCAGCGGCGGCAGGTGACCCGATTTGAGGCCGAAGCCGGGTTCTACGTGGCGACGCTGGGGATCACGGCGTTCCTGTGGGACAGCACCGGCGCGCCGCGTCCCCTCCCTGCCGAGGCGAAACCCACGATCGACGGACTCGGCAACGCCGTCATCGACTCCACCCGCCTCGACGCACTCCTTGCAGTCGCCGTGCGCAGGCATCCGGATCTGCTCAAGGTGCAGGCCAAGGTGCGGCAAGCGGAGGCCGAGCGACTGCTCGCGACACAGGGACTTCTCCCCTTCGCCGAGGCGAAGCTGGAAGCCTTGGGGAATCGGGACAGCGAGACCGGATTTTTCGATCGCGCACGCCTTGAGGACAATTACAAATCGGCGCTTGCCGTGAAGTCGCCGTTGCTGTTCCTCAAGGAGACCGGGAAGTTCGGCGCCACGGGACAGAAGCTCACGATGCAGCGCCTTGAAGCGGATCGCCTCCGTCGCGATGTCGAACTCGAGTCGCGCGCCGCGATGTTCGAGTTGTCCAATCTGGAGCGGCTCCTGCTCCGTCAGCGGGAGAACGTCCGCTACGCCCGCCTGCTCCGGGATGCGGAGCAGATCCGCTTCGAGAACGGCGAGAGTACCTTGCTCATTCTCAACCTGCGCGAGCGCCTGGTGCTGGACGAAGCGACGAAGCTGGCCGCCCTCGAGGGGAAGGTGGCAGGCGCCCGCGGCGCGCTGGCACTGGCCACCGGGGACCGCACGCTGCTGTCCATCGGGCGCTGACGACCCATTCCCATCGCACATGGCAACCGCCGATTCCTGGAACGACGACGAGCCCGACCTGTCCTTCGATGGCGCCTTTGACGACCTCGATGACGACGACCCATTCGGCGACGAGTCGTACGGTGACGAAGACGGCCCGGCAACGGCTGACAGCGATGGGCTCGTCAGTTGCCCATATTGCGGTGAATCGGTGTCGATCGCGCTCGATCCGGGATCGGGCATGTCGCAGCAATACGTCGAAGACTGTCAGGTCTGCTGCCGGCCGTGGCTCGTTTCGGTGACGTACGACGAAGATGGTACCGCCCACGTCTGGGTGGACCCGAACGACGATGTCGGTGACGGCGACGACTGATCCGGCTGGGGGCGACCTGCCGGTTGAGATCGAGCGCAAGTTTCTGCTGCGCTCATGTCCTCCGGTAGCGGCCGCCACGCCGCCTTTGGTCGTCGAGCAGGGCTGGATTCCGGGCACGGCCATTCACGAGCGGCTTCGGCGCACGGTGTCACCAGACGGTGCCGTGACATTCTGGCGCACGATCAAGTTGGGCCGCGGCGTGACGCGCGTGGAGGTAGAGGAAGCGGTGCCATCCGCCCTGTTCGACGCGCTCTGGGCCCTGACCCGCGACGCCCGTGTCCGGAAACGGCGCCACGTGGTTCCGGACGGCGCACTTCGGTGGGAGATTGATGTATTCACCGATCGCGACCTCGTCGTGGCCGAAATCGAGTTGGAGCACGCGGATGCTTCCGTGGAGTTCCCCGACTGGTTGGCGCCCTACGTGGAACGCGAAGTGACGGGTGATCCCGCGTTCCTCAACTATACGCTGGCTCGCCCGGATCCCCTGTCGCCGCCCCCGTCCTGATGCTGATTGCTCTCCAGCCCCTGCGCGATCGTCGCGAGCGCATCGTCGGCTATGCCGTCGCAGCGCATCCCGGTCCGCATCGCGCACGCATGGAAGCGGAGGACAGCCTGCGGCTGCTGGAGTACGTGTCGCCGCTGGGTCGCCTGACAGGGCGCAGCGTCGTAGTGCCGATCGAGCCCCTCGTGGTGCTCCACGAGGTGCTCGGCGAACAGTCAGCCGTGGATGCGGTGTGGATGCTTCCATCAGCTGCGCTGCAGGACCCCATGATACTTCGTGCGGTTGAACGATGGATGGGGAGCGGTGTGAACTTCGGACTTCGCGGCATGCCCACCGTGGCGCCGCTGCCGTCGGTGCTGTCGGAGGCCATCGTCTCGCTCGATGTCGCGAGTGCGCCGCTGTCGACGTTGGAAATGCAGGTCCGTTTGCTCCGCGATGCCGGCATGCGCCCCATGGCCTATGGCGTCAACGATCGCGCCACCCGCCAGCGGGTCATGCAGGCGGGGGTTCAGGTGGTGGCCGGACGTCAGTTGGTGCGTGGCGCGCTCGTTGCGCCGGATGCCACAACGGAAGAAAGCATCGTGCGCGCCGTAGACATGCTGGCCGCCTACGCCGACGGCCGTGCGCCGGACGCCGTCTTCGATACCTTTGTCCGCGATGACCCCCACGTGGCAGCGTCACTGTTGCGCGCCATGGCGTCTGCGGCGATTGGCGTACGTGGACCACGCTCCGTGGAACACGCAGTCACGCTGCTCGGTCGCGAGTCGATCATCGAGCGGCTCATCGTCGTCACGGCACGCATGCTTGGTGAGGTCGCCAATGATGCCGAACTGGCGTTCACCGCCCTGCACCGCGCGCGCACCGTCGCCACCCTTGCCCGTGGCCTGAGCCTGGGCGCCCACCCGCGGGCCTGCATGCTGGCCGGGCTCATGACCACGCTCGAATTCGGCTTAGGGACCCCCTCTGCCATCCTTGCCGAGCAAATCGGCCTGTCGACGCTGCTTCGCGATACCCTGCAGCAACGCGCCACGCCTCTCGGACAGTTGCTGGATGTGGTCGAAGCGTTCGAGTACGGTTGGTGGGAGTGCTGCTTTACGCGTTGCGCCGAACTCGGCCTCTCACCGCAGACGGTGTCGGATGTCTGGCTTGCCGGATGGAAAAGCGCCCGGGATGAAGTCACGGTTGGTCGGTCCGAGGTCGCCTGACCCGAACGGGAACTACAGTACATTTCCGACATGAGCGCACGTACGTATCTCGTTGACCGATTCCGCGGGGATGCCGCGACGCTGCGTGAGCGTGCCGCGTCGCTCGCGAGCGGGGCCACGATCCCGGGTCCCGATTTCGCCACCTCGAGCCAGATGGCCGAGGCATGCGAGGCCGTGGTGGCGTTGGTTCAGGGACTGCCGTCCGATGGGGAGGACGCGAACAGCTCAGCGACGCTGTTGTCACTGATCCCAACACTTGATGCGCGGAGTCACGCGGCGTCCCATCCAGCCGTGCGCGCCGTCTTCGCTGGCGCGATCGCGCGCATTCGCGAGGTCCACGCCGCTGATGCCCAGGCCGCCGATCCCACCTGAGCGTCGCATTGTATGAGCCGAGGCCGCGAGACCGCCCCATCGCCCGACCATGATGACGACATGTCGGCACCTTCGGGAAAGGTGCGCCTCGACAAGTGGCTCTGGGCGGCGCGGTTTTTCAAGACGCGCGCGCTCGCGGCCACGGCCATTGATGGTGGCAAGGTGGATGTGCATGGCGAACGTGTGAAGCGCGCGAAGCTCGTGCAGGTCGGCGATGAGATCCGGTTGCGTCAGGGCGCCATCGAATGGCAGGTGATCGTCCGCGCGATTGCCGAGCGGCGTGGGTCCGCCGAGATCGCGCGCGGGCTCTACGAAGAAACCGCTGCGGGACGGCAACGACGGGAGGCGGTGCAGGATCAATTGCGCCGGATGCCGACGGCGTTTGCCTATGGCGAGGGGAAACCCGGGAAACGGGATCGCCGTGCGTTACGTCGGCTGAAGGGCGACGACTGATCGTATGTCGCGCGTTGTACCGGATGAACAGCGATTCATCTGCCGCATGGGTAGTCTCGTCTGGCCCCGCTCGACAAATTAGGAAAGTCGCGATCCTGCCGGACCGCATCGTTTTCGTCCTGATCGACTCCCCGTTCTCCGCCCATGCGCATTCTTGTCATCGAAGACGATCTGCTCGTCGCCGACCTCATGCGGAATGTGCTGGTCGATGATGGCTATGCCGTTGATATCGCCGCCGGCGGAGAGGATGGCCGCCAACGGGCACTGAGCACGTCGTACGACGCGATCGTGCTGGACCTCGAGTTACCGGATCGGAACGGACTGACGGTGCTGCAGGAACTCCGTCGGGAAGGAACGACGACGCCGATCGTGGTGGCGACCGCGTATGACACCAATGCGGATGTCGTCCGCGCGCTTGACGCCGGCGCCGACGATTATCTCCCGAAGCCCTTTGCGAACGAGGTGCTGGCCGCGCGCGTGCGGGCGGCCATTCGTCGTGGTGGTGCGCGCAGCATGGAGCGGGTGCAGGTCGGCGATCTCTCGCTTCGTCGCCTGCAGCACGAGGTGCACTGCCACGGCCGGCCGGTCGTCCTGACCGCGCGCCAGTACGCGCTCCTCGAGTTTCTGGCGTTGCGGGCTGGTGACACGGTGACGCGCCCGATACTGCTCGAACATGTCTGGCACTTGCAGTTCGATCCGGGATCGAATGTCGTCGACGTCCACGTCGCGCAGCTGCGCAAGCGATTGCGCGACGCCGGCAGTGCGGTGGACATCCGCACGGTGCGCGGCGAAGGCTACGCGCTCGACGTCGGCTGATCTCGCCTCACTGCTGCAAGCACACGCGCCGCGGTCGCTGCCCCCGCTTCGTCGGGTGCACGGGCGAATTCACGAAGCCCCGACGTTCCTGACCGTCCGTGGAGCGCCCACGGATGTGATCTGGCGTCTCCGTTGGTGGGATCGAC
This sequence comes from Gemmatimonadota bacterium, assembly GCA_039797155.1. Lineage (GTDB taxonomy): Bacteria > Gemmatimonadota > Gemmatimonadetes > Gemmatimonadales > Gemmatimonadaceae > Gemmatimonas. The sequence goes on from JBDKIJ010000111.1 coordinate 12,784, forward strand.
GATCAGCAGCCCCTCGGACGAGGCCGCGATCGCCTTCATGAACTCCGCCATCGTACTCGCCACGCGGACCTGGTAGCCTGCCACGCGCAGTCCGCCGGCACAATCAAGGCGCCACCGCCGATCGCTACCGCACACGATGGCGAGTGGCACGGGGGTCATGCGCGCGACGTCGCCGCGCCGGGAATCACTGCCACCACGGAGATTTCGACCAGAATCCCGCGCAGCGCTGCGCCCACGACCGCGCGCGCCGGATACGGCGGGGTGAACACCGTCCGATAGAGGGCATCGAACGTTCCCCAGTCGTTTTCGTCCGCCAGGTACACCGTCACGCTCACCACATCCCCGAGTGTGGCTCCTGCGGTGTGCAGAATGCGCGCGAGATTGGCCAAGGTGACGCGCACCTGCTCCTCCAGCGTGTTGCCCACGATCATCCCCGTTGCCGGATCGCGTGGCGTCTGCCCGGAGACAAACAGCAAGCCGTTTGCGGTACGCACGCCGGGCGAGTAGGCTCCCGCAGGGGGCGGGAGATCGGGAAGCGCCACGGGAGTCCAGGCGCGTCCATTGGACGACTCGTCGTTGGTCATTACTCGGGCAGGTGGAGGAAGCAGGTGGCTACATATCTCGAGCAACTCGAGACGCCGGTACCGATCGTCGATCTTGACCGGCTTGCCCACAATCTGGACCGGATGGCCGCATACGCCACCCTCCACGGGCTCCGACTTCGGCCACACGTCAAGACACACAAGTCCCCGCGCATCGGCGTCGAGCAGCTGCGGCGCGGGGCGATCGGGTTGACGTGCGCGACCTTGCGGGAGGCGGAGGTGATGGCCGATGTCTGCGATGACCTGCTCGTGGCCTATCCACCCGTCGGTGCCGCCCGTCTCGAACGACTGGCCAGACTCCCGGAGCAGGTCCGTCTCACCGTGGCCGCCGATGATATCGCCTCGCTCGACGCGTTGGCATTGGCGGCACGTCTCGCACATCGCACGATCACCGTCATGATCGAGGCGGATTTCGGGATGCATCGCGTCGGCGTCAGCAGTCCCGAGAAGGCGGTCGCGATGGCACGCCACCTCGAGCGGCACCCGTCGTTGCATTTCGGTGGCCTGCAATTCTATCCCGGGCACATTCGGGAATCCGTCCCCCAGCAGGATGCCGCGCTGGCGGCCATGTCGCGGGACATCGGTGCGTATATCGATGCGCTGACCGCGGCCGGCTTTCCTCCACCTGTCGTGAGTGGAGGGTCGACTCCGGCCGCGTGGCGCATGCATGAAGTGCGCGGCGTGACGGAAGTGCGACCGGGGACGTACGTGTATAACGACCGTACCACGGCCCAGATCGGCGCGTGCGACTGGGATGACTGTGCGCTGACCGTGCTGGCCACCGTCGTGAGTGTGGCAGTCAAGGGACAAGCGGTGATCGATGCCGGGACCAAGGCGCTCGGGCGGGAGCCGCTCCGTGCCGATGGGGATGGCTATGGGGCCCTGCTCGACCATCCGGAGGTGACGATCTCCCGCATGTCCGAGGAGCACGGCATCCTCGATCTGTCGAAGAGTGATTGGAAGCCGAAGCTTGGTGAACAGGTGCGGGTGATTCCAAATCACGTCTGCATCGTCGTCCATCTCTTTGACGAGATCTTCGGGGTGCGGGGTCATGCCGTCGAAACGCGCTGGCCGGTGGCGGCGCGCGGGCGCGGTTCGAATCTGGACCTCGAAGCGGCGCCATCGCGGCCACGCGCCGTGTGATCGACGCGGAGACACGACCGGTGTGCCTGCGCCTGCACGGATGAACGCCAATCGGCGCATCCTCCTGATCGATGCCGACGCGTTCTTCGTATCGGTGGCGCGCCAAGTGGATCCCGCAGGCGCTGGGCAGGCGAAGCTCCTGATTGTCGGCGGACGCCCTGGATCGCGCGGCGTGGTGTGCAGCGCGTCGTACGAATGTCGCGAATACGGCGTCCGTTCGGCGATGTCGATCGCACGCGCCCTGCGCCTGTGCCCTGACGCCCTGTGCGTCCCGGTGCCCCGCGAGGCGTGCAGCGCGCGCAGTCGCGCCATTCAGCAGGTGCTCACCCGATTCGTCCCGGTGGTGCAAAGCTCCAGTATCGACGAGTGGTACGGCGATCTGGCCGGCACCGAGGCCCTGTATGGACACGAGCCTCTCGAGGCCACGGCCACGCGAATCCGTGAGGCCGTGTTTGAGGCCACGGGGCTGTCGGTATCGATCGGTGGCGGGACCTCACGGCTGATTGCCAAGGTCGCAGTAGAACGCGCCAAGCCCAAGCCGGGGAGCGGCGCGACCGGCGTGTACTGCGTGACCCCGGGGGAGGAGGCCACGTTCCTCGCGCCACTTCGCCTTGCCGACCTGCCCATGGTGGGACCGCGCTTCGCCGAACGGCTAGAGCGACTTGGTCTGGTGTGGGTCCGGGATGCGCAGGCATGGTCGGAGGAGGCGCTCGTTGAACGACTCGGTGAGCGCGCCGGACGTTGGCTGGCACAACGGGTCCATGGCCGAGACGACTCCCCGGTTTCGCCACGGGAGCGGCAAAAGCAGGTGAGCCGGGAGGACACCTTCGCCCGCGATGTGGCGGATCCGGAGCTGCTGGAGCGCGAGCTGCTGCGACTGGCGGTGCGCGTCAGTATCGACCTACGCCGGCAGGCGCTGCGGGCGCGCACCGTGACGGTCAAGCTGCGCACAAACGACTTTCGCACCCGCACCATGCAACGGACGCTCCCGGCTCCGATCGAAACAGAGGGCGCCGTCGCGCGTGTGGCACGGTCCCTGTTGCGGGCGCTGCGCCGTGCCCAGCGAGCCCCGGTACGCCTGCTGGGGATCTCGCTGTCCCACTTCGACGACGAACCAGCGTCCGGGACCGAGCAATTGGGGCTTTTCGCCCCCGTCCCGGCCGTGGCCTCGCCCACGGAGCATGACGCGAAAGACGCCGACACCCCACGCGATCTCGCGCTGACCCGGGCGTTGGACCGGATCCGCGATCGATTCGGCACCGGGGCCATCCTCCCGGCCCGGTTGGTTGATCCCCACACCGATACCGGGCCGAGGGTGGAAGAATGATCCCGGCCCGTATAGCTTCCAGCCGGTTCGCCCCGCGTGGGGCGCTACCTCGCGCCATCCGACGGCGTGCTTTCCAGTCAGGGTGTTCTCATGAGTGCTCAGTACGATCCCAACAAGCAGGGGTGGGGTGCCGCCCTGGTGACGTGCGTGTTCACGGGTGCGCTGCTCTTCGGAGCATGGACGATCCATAAGAACACCTATCGGCATCCGCGTGACCCGATGAACCAGCAGGTCTATCATGCCGTCGATAACGGGTCGCATGGCGCCTCAGCGGAGCATGCCGCACCGGCGGCTGGGGCCGCGGGCGAGCATGAAAGCGAGCAGGCGCCGAAGGCCGCCGCGCACTAATCGATCGCGCGTCATCGTACAGCGCCGTACTCCCGAAGCGGAGTGCGGCGCTCGTTCGTTTTAACGCACGGCCCCATCGACCCGCGGCACGAGCGCCTCTAGCATACGGCCATGACCGATATCCTTGCGGCCAATCTGCTCTCGCCGATCCCCCTCGCCTTCGCACTGGGGATCGTCGCGCGCCTGATGCGCAGTGAATTCTCGTTGCCCAAGGACATCTACAGCGCGCTGTCGATCTATCTGCTGTTCGCCATCGGCCTCAAGGGCGGCGTCGAATTGTCCAAGGCGCCCATGGCGACGATGTGGGCGCCGATTGGCGTCACCCTGCTGTTGGGCGTGATCACGCCGCTCAGCGCCTACACGCTGGTTCGATATGTGGGACGGTTTTCCACGGCAGACGCCGCCGGAATGGCTGCGCATTACGGCTCGGTCAGTGCCGTGACCTTCATCGCCGCGCAGCAGTTTGTCGCTCGCGTCGGTGCGCCGGCGGAAGGCTTCACACCCGCACTGCTCACCATGATGGAAAGCCCCGGGATTCATATCGCCTTGGCCATAGGCGCGATTCAGCGCCGGAGTCCGGCGACATCGATAGCGGTGACCGGCTCGCATGCCATCACCGCCAAACCGATGCGCTCCGTGCTGCACGAGGTGCTGACTGGCCGTACCATGGTACTCCTGGTCGGTGGGCTGGTGATTGGCGTCGCGATGGGTGAGCATGGCTGGGAGTCCGTCTCGCCCTTTTTCGACGGCGGATTCAAGGGCGCGTTGACGCTCTTCCTGCTCGAGATGGGCATCGTGGCCGGCGACCGACTGGGTGACCTCAAGAAGACCGGACCGTTCCTGCTGGCATTCGGCGTGATCGTGCCGGTGCTGCATGGCAGCCTCGGCGCGTTCCTGGGCCGGTGGGCGGGGATGACGGCAGGCGGCGCGGCCGTGCTGGGCGCGATGGCCGCGAGTGCGAGCTACATCGCCGCGCCACCCGCGGTGCGCCTCACCTTGCCCGAAGCGAATCCCACGTACTCACTCACGGCCGCCCTCGCGATCACCTTCCCCTTCAATCTGCTGCTCGGCATCCCGCTCTATTTTCATCTCAGTACGATCTTCGCCCGCTGATCTGCGCCAATTCTGAGCTATTTCTGAGCTAATTCTGAGCCATGCAGACCCAGTCGTTCAAGCTCGTGACCATCATTGCCGAACCGGTACTCGAACACCGGATCACCGCTGAGCTCCGCGCGCTCGGCGCGAGCGGGTTCACCGTCGTCGAGGGTCGGGGCTCCGGATCCCGCGGTCTCCATGCTGCAGAAATTCCCGGCACGAACGTGCGTATCGAAACGCTGGT
>JBDKIJ010000112.1:0-7644 GCA_039797155.1 Gemmatimonadota bacterium
GCGCCTGCGGCGCCTCGTGCACGTGCTTGTACCCGACCGCGTAAGAGTCGTCACCATCGAACGGCGGGCGACCCAGCACCATCTCGTACAACAGCAGCCCCACCGCGTAGAGATCGCTCCGTCCATCGACCAGCCGCCCCATTGCCTGCTCTGGCGACATGTAGTGCGGGGTGCCCATCGCACGTCCCACTGCCGTCAGTCGTCCGTGGAACCGAGTCGTCGCGATACCGAAATCGGTCAGGGCCGCATTCCCATCTTCATCGAACAGGATGTTGTCCGGCTTGATGTCACGATGGACGACGCCATGACGATGCGCGTAATCGAGACCGCAGGCGACCTGCGCCGCGATGGCCGCCGCCAACGTGGGCGTCGTGGTACGCTGACGCGTGAGGAGATCGGCCAGCGAGCCCCCGGCGTAGTACGACATCGCGAGATACTCCGTCTCGCCCGAGTTACCGATATCCGTGATGGCGCAGATGTACGGATGCTGCAGTCGCGCCGCCGCCTCGGCCTCACGCCGGAACCGTTCCCGCATTTCTGGCTCCTGAGCCAGATTGCGGTGCAGCACCTTGAGCACCAGCGGCCGTCCCAGCGATGCATGCCGCGCGAGATACACGTGCGCCATGCCCCCGCTGCCGAGCCGCTTCACGATCGTATAGCGATTCCCGGTCGCGCGGCGCAGCTCCCGCAGTTCGGTATCCGGCACATCGATGGGTGGCGCCGTCACTTCGGGTAACGGCACGCCGCAGCGCGTGCAGCGCGCTGCAGCCGAGCGGTTCCAGGTGCCGCAATCGGGACAGAACATGAGGGGATGCGGGAGCCGAGGGGCAGTTGAGACCGGGCGCTTACAGCCAGCGGCGCCGCTTCAGGAAAAATAGCAGCAACGCCCCGAGCGCGGCCTGTCCGACCAGAAGAATCCAGAATCCGTAGGGCCACTCCGACAGGGGAATGCGGGCAAAGTTCATCCCCCACATGCCACTGACCACGACGAAGGGGAGCGACAGCGTGGCTACCACCGAGAGGGCCTTGGTGGTCATCCCGAGGCGGTTGTTCACCTGGCTCAAATACGACTCCATGGTGCTCCCCAACAGCTCGCGATAGGTATCGAGGGCATCGGTAATGCGCAGGACGTGGTCGTAGATGTCGCGGAAGTAGAGCTGGACGTCTGGGGTCAGCAGCGTACTTGGTCGATTGGAGAGAATGTTCATGACCTCGCGCGACGGCTGCAGATGCCGCCGCAGTGACAGGACGAGCCGCCGCACCTGGAACAGGTCATGGAGCGCCCGATCATCGAAGTCGACGAACACCCGCTCCTCGATGGCGTCGATGAAGCCGTCGATCTGCTGGAGGATCGGGAAGTACGCGTCAATGGTCTCGTCCAGCACCGCGTGAAGTACGCGTTCGACGCCGTACTGCATCAGATCCGGCGCCTTGGCGATCCGATCGAATACACGAGCGATCGCCGGCACGTCTCCGGCGTGTACCGTCACCAGCACCTTCGGACCGAGGAAGGCGTAGAGGTTGTTGGTCTGCAGGTCGTACGGATCATCCGTATCCAAGTCGAGCCCAACGCCGCGCACGACGATAAACAGACAGCTCTGATACTCCTCGATCTTGACGCGTGAGTCCGGATTGAGCGTGTCCTCGATGGCGAGCGGATGAAAACCAAACAACTCGGCGAGCAAGCGGTGTTGCGCCGCCACCGTCACATCGATGTCCACCCACAGCGGCGCCCCATCGTGGAGCAGCTGCCGCATCGTCGAGACGGCCTCCTCCATCCCACCGGCTAACGCCGACGGCATACCTGCTGCCGCGCCCGACGTCACCCAACGCGGCGCGGCGTTCGCGACTGGCTGTGGTACGATGCGCGTCATGCGAGCGCGTCCAGATGGACCATCACGGCATCAGCCACGGCTGGGGGCGCATAGCCGCCTTCGAGCGCACTGACGAGCCGTCCGTCGCACCAGCGCTCTGCGCGATCAACCAGAGCCCGCGTCATCACCCGCACGTCGTCGAGGGTCAACGTGAAGGCGCCCAGTGGATCGCCGTCGAGGCAGTCGAATCCGGCACTCAGCAGCACCAGATCCGGCGTGAAGCCGGCCGTCGCCGCATCGATCGCCGCGAACAGGGCCTCGACATACTGCGCAGACGGGAGCGACGGCGGCATCGGCACGTTCCAAATCGTGTCGTGCGGCCCACGATCGTCTCGCGCCCCGGTGCCCGGATACCACGGCCATTGATGCATCGACACGAAGTGGATCCGTGGTTCGTGTTCGACGAGGGCTTGCGTGCCATTTCCGTGGTGCACATCCCAATCGACAATGAGCACCCGCTCACAGGCATGCGTGGCCAGCGCATAATGCGCCGCGATGGCGATATTGCCGAAGCAGCAGAACCCCATGGCCCGATCACGCAGGGCATGATGTCCCGGTGGTCGTACGGCAGAGAAACTGCGCACGGCACGTCCATCGAAGGCCATGTCCACGCCATCGAGCACACACCCGGCGCCGGCCGTCACCGCATCCCATGAGCCTTCGCTGACGACTGTATCGGGATCGAGCCGTCCACCGCCCGAGGTCGACATCGCCCGCACCGAGGTGATGTAGGCGCGATCGTGCGCCAGCGCGAGCTCATCCTCGGTCGCATGGCGCCCCTCGTGGTGGACCAGCGAGGCGAACAGCTCGGGCCGATACTTCAAGGCGCGGGGAATAGCGACCAGCCGACCGACATGCTCGGGATGCTCCCATCCCGTGTCGTGGCGTCCGCAGTCAGGGTGCGAGATCAGCGCAACAGGCATGGTGTAAAGTGCGCACGGATCTCGATTGCCGACACTGGGCTACGGTTCACCGCGGAGCCGACGGGATGCCCATTCGACAAGCAGTGCGCCGAAAGCCAGCCCAACCAGCCACGGCAGCCAACGGATGGACAGCGGCCAACCGACCGCCGACGCAGAGACCGTATGCGGGCGCTGCAGCTCCCCGGATGGACCTTGTTCCGGTTGTGGGGCGCCGAGCTGCGCCACCTGATCGGCATAGGGCGCTGCGTCGCCAGGCGCAGGATCCGCCGCATTGATCGGCGACGCGGCGATCGGCAGGGCCGCCTGCACCAGCGCGTCCCACCAATCGGCATGGTCGGCCTGCCCTTGATCCGTACCCATCATCCGCCATTGCCATGTGTTGCGATAGCCGCTCACGATCGCACGCCCCGTACCGATCCGCACCGCCAGCACCGTCGGGCGTCCCGCAGTGCGAAGGAGCGGGATGGCATCGCGCGCACCGAATTGCCACCGCTCAAGCCCGTCAAGCGGCGTGGCGGTCAGGAGCGCCCCAGGGACGGCCGGAACCCGAGTGTCCCCCGCGACCGTCATCAGCTCACGAGCCAATGGACTCCGCACGCCGTCGCCACTGAACACCACGCCGCCACCGCGGCGCACATACGCAGCCAGCGCCGTCGGGACGTTCATGCTATCGAGGACCACGACGGCAGCGTGGCGTGTGACATCGGGCGCCGTCGACGTGCCAACCATGACGGCCGCCTTCGGAGTGACCGCAAGACGTGATTCCACCCGCCAGCCCCGCTCCTCGAGCGCCGCCATGACGAACTTGCTCTCCCATCCCGGCGACGCGATGACCAGCACCCGGTGCACCGTGTCATTGCGCGTCCGGGACAGAGGTGCCGAGAGGATTGCACCGGACAACCGGACAGCCAGTCCCTCACCGGCTGAGGCCAGCTGCCACTGCCGTACCCGACCATGCAACGATCCAAAGGCATCGATCGAATCCAGTATGCCGCCAGCATCGCGAAGCACCACCAGATCGGTTGAGTCCGGTTGAGCCAGCCGGAGTTGCACACCACCCTGCGGTCGACCCTCCAGCTCCACCGTCAGCGCCGCCCCACGCGCGCCAGTAGCGTCCTGCCAAGTGACCGTGCCAGCGATACCCGACTGATGAAGCGTCCCCAAAGCCGCGCGCACCGGCGCGGATGGTATGACCCGCAGCGGCATGACCAACGTGTCCTGAGCACGCGTCTCGTTGCGCACGACGAGGTCGCGCAGGGCACGGAGCGAATCGGGGGTCGCAATCGTGAAGACGGACGACCGCGACGCCGTACGACCAGCACGCCCATGCGACCAGACCGTCAACGCCGCGATTCCAAGCAGCACGATCGCGCCCAGTCGGCAGAACAGCTCGAATCGGCGGCGGCCGGCCCACGCAAGACTGGTCATCGCGTCAGCGCGTACACCACGAGGTTGACCGCGAACTTCGTATTGTCCACCGAGAGGAAGCGCTTGTTGTCCGGATGGAAGCTCCACTCCGAGCTGTAGTCCTTGTTGGAATAGAGAACACGAATCCGCCCCGCGCGCACGATGGCATCGAGTTGCTCGTGGACGAGATTATCCCCCCAACCATTCATCTCGTGCGAGGTGGTCGGTGGGCCGTTCTCGAAGGTGAAGAAGCAGCGATACAGCTCGTGCGTATTGGCGAGCGGCACGAGGGGCCCCGCCACCCGGCGGATCTCTTCCCGAATCGTCTTGTGAAAGGCGCCGTCCACATCGTGGTTGTGATCATCCACGAACAGCAGCCCCCCACGATCGAGATAGCGCGTCAGCACCTGCCGTTCTGCAGCCGTGAAACGCACCGGTAAGTGCCCCGTGAGATACAACAGCGGATACTGCAACGCGGCGTCGGAGGCGAGGGGAACAATCACACCTTGCGGCCGCACCGGCAGATTCGTGTATCGGGCGATCGAGTCGATGACATTCGCGGGGACAAGCGGCGCGGAATCCCAATCCCCCGACTCGTACTGCGCAGTGGCAAACACGAACGGCTCGGCTATCGACACGCCACGGGCATCTCCACTCATTGGCGCGGGACTCCGCGGGTCCATTGGCTTGGGACAACACCCTGCACCACGCCGAGCGCACGTCGCGCCCTGACCAGACTGGGCGTGAGATCACGCCCAGCGGCCAACGCATCAATCGCCGAGCCGAGAGCAGACGCGAAGGCCGGTGCGTCGCCGAGGGCTTCAATGCGAAGCAGCGCGAGGGAATCGCGAAAGGCGGCAGGGGCGAGCGATCCCGTAAGCCACGTCATCAGACGACGGTCGCGTGCAGCGGCGGGCGCCGGGAGTGCGCCTCGCGCCGAGCGTGATGCCGTACTGCCCGTATCGCGCCCCGTGAGACGCACCTTGGCAATATCGACGATGACCTGCGGTGGGCGTCCGCGCAGGTACAGGCGCGACGCCGCGCGGGAACGTTCGATCGCCTCAAGCGCACGCTGCATGGGAGGAATCGCAGCGTGCGGATCTCCCTGCTCCAAGGCACGTCCCGCATCCCACATGGCGTTGTAGGCTTCCAGTAGCGGCTGATTGATCGCGATGACGGGGGCGTCATTTCCTTCATCGAGCAAACCGGCTCCCTCACTTTTGAGCGTGAGCTTGCCGCCCTGCAGTTCGACTCCATGATCATGGCCATCTCCGGCCGAATGCGCATGTTCGGCGCTGGACTCGCCACTGAGTCGCTGAAACACCACGTCGCCGACCGCGAGCCGGAGGCGTGCCTGATCGCGAGCCAGCCGCTGCGACTCGCGGATGACTTCCGGCCGCGGCATGGCCCGTTGGCGACGGTCGAGCTTCTGCGTGAGGAGCAGGAGCATCCGCTGGGAAATCAACGAGGTATCGACGGCAGGCGGTGGCGCCGGCTCGACCGCCACCGAGTCGTACTCGGACGGGCGCGCGATACGGAACGCGCGCGTTTCACTGCGGCCAAGGTCCCTGTCGCGATCGGGGTGATGATCACGAGCCATCGCGCGAACATGCAGGACATCGCCAGGCTGAAGACCGAGCGTCGCCAGGTCCAGCGACGCGCGCACCGTTGCACGTCGGGTAAGTGCTGGCATGGACCAGCGCTGCGTGCCGACGGCCACTGTGCGTACCGTGAACCGCTCTCCTTCGCCCGAGGTGATCACGACCTCGAAGAGTGCGTTCGCCAATCCGATGTCATCGGTGATGGCCGCCGCCAGTGGCACCGTCCCATTGGCGGTGCGAAAGACACTGTCGCGAATGGGCGCCTGCAACGTGACACGCGGCACCGTATCCGCGACGCCTTCGATCACCAGTTGCCGCCGAACCGTGTCATTGGCAAACACCATAGCCAAGGGGATGCCCTGAACCGTCGTGCGGACCAGCCACCGGTCGCCATCACGATCAACGGGCAAAGCGACCGCCTGTCCGCTATCGCTGCGAATGGCGCGAACGGTCGCCGTCAGCGGCAGCGTATCGCCGGATGGTGCGGCACCAGATACCACCAGACGGCTCCCCGCCAGGGCGCGGACTGAGGACGCATCACCAAGACGTTCGGCACGCCGCATGGCGTACGAAGGGGGGACCACCTCGATGTCCCATGGATGCAGGACGTTCTTCCGATCCGCTGGCTCCACGACGACGGGCATCGCACGTGGCGTGGTGGATGCCGCGTCCGACACGGAGGCTGATTCTGCGCGCCACCAGAGCAGAAGGGCCCCGATGAGAAACACCAAAGGCGACGCACACTGCTGATACGTCAATTGTCGGATGGCCGCCATGACATCCGTCGCGGCCAATCGTGCGTGCGCGGCGCGTGCCAAGGCGCCCTCGCTTGGACACCCCTCCTCCACCCACGTGACCAACGAAAAATCCGGAGCCCCGGGGCTCTGTTCTTCAATCCACAACGCCGCGACCAATGGCGTTGCACCGATGGCCCGGATGCGAAGCCACGCAAAGACTGAGGCAGCCACAATCGCCGCTGCGCCAACGCGCCATATCGATTCTGGCGCCGCGAGCCAGCCCATGGTGTGCATCAGCGACGCAATCACACCGACCGCCATACCAGACGCCACGGCCATGAGGCCATGACGAATGCGCGCGATATGACGAAGCTGACGCGCAACGAACCCGACGGACGGACGCGACGTCATGACGCGGTACTCCGAGCGCGCCACCACCACTCCGCGCCCAACGCCGTAACGCCCAACAACAGCAGGACCGGCATCAGCCAGCGTGGATCACTGCCTATGTCGCGCGGTGTACCCTGGCGAAACAGACTCGCCGCCACGTACGGGGTCGCCCCCGTGGAGTCGCGCAGCCGTCGCGCATCAAGTCCGTCACCGCATGGCGCCACGAGGGCATCGAGGACACCGCGTGCTGACGACGACAGCCACAGATCCGTTGCAACGGGAACCGGGATCGCGACCTGCCGCTCGCACGTCCCGTTGCCCTCGCGCTCGACGGCAGCCACGGCGCCGTCACTCCACCAGACGACCGGACGCCACGCAGCCAAGTCAGCAGAAGCTGCCATCAACCCAGCGGATGCCACAACACGCGCGCGGCGGGTGAATGGACCAACCAGCGCCCGTCCATTGGCGGTCAAGGCACCGACTATATCAGGACCAGGCATCGGTTCCCAACCGTCCGGGATCCCCGAGCGTGGCCACCAAACGACGACCGCCGCAGGTCCACGACTCAGGGAATCGCCGCGCCCCCCACTTACCGTGTCATCCCGCACCACGCGGACCATCAGGCGCGTGGCCATCTCGCCGGCAGTGTCCCGCAACGCATCGCGTGATGCATCACGTGACGCGTTCTGTGACCCATCGCGCGACATCACCT
>JBDKIJ010000113.1:0-3965 GCA_039797155.1 Gemmatimonadota bacterium
GGCGACCGTCTTCGCATACGGGCCGGCGGCATTCACAAATACCGACGTGTCGATGTGCGTGGTAGAGCCTACGCCATCGATGGTAACCCCGGCAACACGACCACCCTGCATGGTCACGCCAGTTACGCGGCCGGTGATCAGTTCGGCCCCGGAGCGCTTGGCTTCTTCCAACAGCCACATGCCAAGCTGCTGGCCGCTGAACCAACCGCAGCGGCGCGCGTGCACCACCGCGCAGATGTCCGGCGACAACCACGGGAAATGGGCGCGGATCGCGTCGTGATCAAGAAAGAGGTCGGCGCCTTCGGGGTGATCACGCCATCCGCTGTGCGCGGACGGCTGATAGGCGCGTGCGTCGCTTTCGCTACGATAGACACGCAACGGGCCGGCGCCCTGGGCCTGCGCGCGCTCCGCGTCCTCGACGAACTGCGCGGCACGGTCCGGCCTCGCCGTCGCGTAGACATACCCGCGACGATTGAGCAAAAACCGATTGTCGCTCGCGTCCGCCCACGCTTCCAGACGATCGATGCTGCGATTGATGAACCGTACCATCGCATCATCCGGACCCGGCCACCAATTGCGGTACGCTTCCGTACTCTTGTCGCTGGTGAGCGTGAGCGGCGCATGATCGTCCACCAACACGACGCGCAGTCCATGCTCCACGGCGAGCGCATGTGCAGCCGCAATACCGGCAATGCCGGCGCCGGCAATCACGACATCAGCAGACGCGGGTGCGGAATGATGGACGGAGGACATAAGTCGAAACGTACGCGTCAGGTTATGGGCGCACGAGGGAGTCCAACAGGTAGTCGGGTGCGTGGGCGCCGGCAGTCTCCGCTTGCGCGGTCGTCGTGATCCCTGTCAAAACGATCCCCGACGCGATGCCGACACCCCGTGCCCCGGCAACATCCGTATGCAGCGTATCGCCAAGCATCACCGCGTTGCGGGTACCGACCATGCTCAATGCCGTTTCGAAGTGGCGCACGGCGGGCTTCCCCAGCACGTCGAACCGTGGCGCGTCATCGCCAAGGATGAGCGTGAGTGCCCGTTCGAGCATGTGGGCGAGCGAGCCGGCGGTGAAGCCGAAGGTCAGCCCATGCGGACCGCGCCCCGACGGATAGATCAGATCCGGATTGGCGAGGAACAGCGACGGTGTCTGCCCCTGTGCATGCCCCGCCAGGATCATCGACAGCACCTCGTCGAGCTGCCCGAGGGTGTCGAAACCGCCCTCGTCCGCGAGGACCACCGCATCGGCCAGTTCATCGGCCGACGGTTCGATCACGAGGCCGCCGGCCGCCCGCGCATAATCGGCCGAATCGTCCGTACCGATCACGACCACGCGTGGCTCATCAAGGTGGAGGGCTTCGATCGCTGGCGTGATGAGCATTCCGCTGGAGAGCACCTGCTCCGGACGAATCCCGAGCCCCAGACGCTGGTAGCGCTGCGCGGAGCGCTCGGGGGAACGCGAGGCATCATTGGTGACCACCAGAAACGGCTGGCCGCGGCGGGTCAGCAGTTCAACGGCATCGGCAGCACCTGGGAGCGCCCCCTCGGCGTTCACGAGCACGCCGTACGCATCGAAGAGGATCGCGTCATGGCGATCGATCAGCGCATCGAAGTCGAGGCGCTCGGGGCGGTGGGCAGTGGACACGGTGACAGGTATACCGGGACGCGTCTCCGGGCGAAAGGGTAGGATGGGCGCTGCTGCTTGCTGAGAGTGGGAAAGCGCGCGATCATGTCCCCATGCGCGCTGTCCAACTGGTTGCACCGGGACTCCCGGTCGAAAACGCCGAAGTGCCCAAGCCGTCGTGTGGACCGGATCAGGTGCTGGTGCGCGTCCGCGCGGCGGGGATCTGTCACTCGGATGTGCACTATCGAGCGGGGCGGTCACTGGTCGAGCCGCTCCCGTTGACGCTCGGGCATGAGGTGGCGGGCGAGATCGTCGAGGTCGGGCAACAGGTGGTATCGCATGCGGTCGGTGATGCCGTCTGTCTGCACTATCTGGTAACCTGTGGGATCTGCGACTCCTGCATGTCCGATCGCGAAATGTTCTGTGCGAGCGGGAAAATGCTCGGGCATTTCACTGATGGCGGATGGGCCGAGTATATCGCGGTCCCGGCGCGCAATGCCGTATCGCTCCCCTACAACGTGTCGTTCGAACACGGTGCGGTGATGATGTGCTCGTCGGCGACCTCACTGCATGCGTTGCATCGCGGGCGTCTTGCACGTGGTGAAACGGTGCTGGTGCTTGGCGCTGGCGGCCTTGGCATGTCGGCCATTCAGCTGGCCTTTGCGCTGGGTGCCGGGCGCGTGGTGGCGGTGGATCGCGACGCGGCGAAGCTGACGCTAGCCGAGCGCTTTGGTGCGGTGCCAGTGAACGCCACGGGGCTGTCGCCCGAGCAGGTCGCGGAGGCGGTACGCGCGGCGGCGGGTGGTGCCGGCGTGGATGTCGCGGTGGAGCTCGTGGCCAGTGCGGAGACCGTGCGCGCCGCGCTGTGGTCGATGGCACCGCGCGGGCGCGTCGTGATCGTCGGCTTGAATCCGTCGGCGGTACCGGTCGATACGTATCGTGAGCTGATCGGCCGCGAGGTCGAGTTGATCGGATCGAACGATCATCTTCTGAGCGAACTACGCGAGCTGGTCGAACTCGCGTCGATCGGGCGTCTCGACCTGCGCGAGGTGGTCACGAACACTGTGCCGCTGGATGCCGACGCCATCAACGGCGTGCTGGATGCACTGGATCGGTATCAGGCGCCGGTGCGGACCGTCGTCGTGCCCTGACCGATTTGCGCAGAACGTGCGCTCAGGCGAAGGGATCGTACCCCTGCGCCCGGATGCTGGCGAGTGGTAGCAGCATCGGTTCCGGAAGTGCAGTCCAATCGAACCATTCCCACCGCTCGCACTTGTCCGGTTCACGCACCTCGGGGATGCCGCCGATGACAGTCGCGAGGATGAACACCGTCACGTAGTGGCGACCGCTTTCGGGGAAGTAATCGGCGGACCACGGTCCACGACCATCCACACGGATATCGAGCCCGGTTTCCTCGAGGACCTCACGCGCCGCGCACGCCTCGACGTCCTCGCTCCATTCCAGATGTCCACCCGGGAGCTGCCACACGCCGTCGCCGTGCGTGGCGCTCCGACGCAACCCCACCAGGAGTTTCCCTTCCTGCCGGACAAGGACGGCCACTCCGACACGGGGCCAATCGAAGGGGGGCGCCGGCTTGATGGAGGGCTTCGGGGGCTGGGACATATCACAGATCTCAGGGGTTCGCCTGATCAAATCAAGCGGTGAATGCAAACGGTGAATTCACGCGTGAGGTGCTTGCTGAGGGGCGGTACCGGTCCTAGCCTTTCGTCACACCACCTTTTCCGGGTCTCCCCGCCATGTCCACGCTCCGCTACGCGGCCATCACCGGTTGGGGCGAAGGCCTCCCGCCGGCTGTGCTTACCAACGACGACCTCTCGACGTTCCTCGAGACGAACGACGAGTGGATCAGCCAGCGCACCGGCATGAAGGAACGCCGCATCTCGCACGTTTCGGCGATCGAGATGGCGACGCTGGCCAGCCGTCGCGCACTGGCCTGCGCCGGGCTCGACGCGGGCGCGGTGGAGCTGATCGTGTACGGTAGCTGCTCGCCGGATGAACAGGTGCCCAATTCCGCCTCCGGTGTGCAGTACGCGCTGGGCGCAAAGCGTGCCGCGGCGATGGACGTGAATACCGCGTGCACCAGCTTCCTGTACGGACTGTCGACCGCCACGTCGATGATTCAGAGCGGCGTGGTCCAGAACGCGCTCGTGATTGGCGTCGAGTACATCAGCCCGTTCATGGACTGGAGCAACCGCAACGTAGCGGTGTTGTTCGGTGACGGCGCCGCGGCGGTGGTACTGCAGGCTAGCGATACCCCCACCGGCGTGATCGGCACGGTGCTCGGCTGCGACGCCGAAGCACGCCAGACGCTGCGCGT
>JBDKIJ010000114.1:0-5484 GCA_039797155.1 Gemmatimonadota bacterium
CGCGACGCGAGGAACTCGCCGAGCCAGGCGTATCCCGGGTCGGAGAAGTCCTTCATGTCGTGATTGCCATGCACGACCAGTACGAGGGGAAACGGACCCTCGCCCTCGGGATACCAGACCCGGGCGTTGCGTGGGAATGCGGAGGCTCCGAAGCCCCAATATTGTTGCCGACTCTTTGCGACCGCCGGTTCCATGCGTGCAAAGGGCGACGCGTCCACGGTCGCGGTTCGGTACGTCACGGAATCCCGATACTCGGTGCGGCGCCGATCCGTCCCGCTGCCGTAATACAGCCGCTGCACGCGGAAGCTCCCGGGGGTGCCGGGGTTGGGCAGCGTGATCGTGCGTGACGCCAGCACACGCGACGCATCGCTCGGCGCGATGGTCAGCGGCTGGACGCAGGCAGCGGTCGCTAACGCCGTACCCGCCAACGCGAGGGCGAGCAGGGAGCGATCTGCGCCACGCAGTTCGAGGAAGGCCGTCATGAGTGCTGAGGTTGGAGCCGTGAAAGCATTGGACCTGGTACAATCTGGTTCATGGCGCAGCATTCGTCCCGGGGGAGCGCTGGCTCGCAATTTTGCGGTGGAGGCTGCAAAATGGCGAATGGACCGACGCCTCTTTGTCTCGACGCTGGCCGGCAGCACGGCGCTGCCCGCCCTGGCCCCCCAATTCGCGCCCGGCGCGATTCGCCGCCTGATCGACGCCAGCGAGGTCGCGGCCTCGCGCGGGGCGGCGCTCTTCGACCCGAATGCCCCTGCATGGCGGGGCTCTGCTGCGGACGCTGCGGCCTTCGCCGCCGATGAAGACTTCTGGGAGCCGGTGCAGCGCGCCTTTGACCTCGATCGCACCTGGATCAACCTGAACAATGGCGGCTGTTCGCCGGCCCCGTCCCATGTCATGGCGCAGCTCGAGCGCGATCTACGCTTCTCGAATGAGTTGCCGGTCATTCACATGTGGCAGACGCTCGAGCCCCGCATCGAAGTCGTGCGGCGGGAACTCGCTCTGGAATTCGGTTGCGATCCGGAGGAGATGGCGATCACGCGCAATGCGTCAGAAGCGCTGCTCACGCTGATCCACGGCATCGACCTCAAGCCCGGCGACGAGGTCGTGCTGAGCAATCAGAACTACGGCCGCATGATCAACGGGTGGAAGCAGCGGGCACGGCGGCAGGGGATCGTGATCAAGGAGATCTCCTTTCCGGTACCGCCTCCGTCACCGCAGGCCGTCGTGGACGCCTTTGCTGCGGCGATCACGCCGCGCACGCGCGTCATGGAGATCACGCACATCACGAACCTCACGGGACAGATTCTGCCTGTGAAGGCCCTCGTGGAGATGGCACGCGCGAAGGGCGTCGAGACCTTTGTCGACGGCGCCCACGCCTTCGCGCAGTTTCCGTTCACGCGTGACGAGTTGGGGTGCGACTACTACGGGACCAGTCTCCACAAGTGGCTGCTGGCGCCGATCGGCACGGGCTTCCTCTATGTGCGGCGCAACAAGATCCCGTCGATCTGGCCACTGATGGCGGAAAACGAAGGCCAAACCAAGGACATCCGGAAGTACGAAGAGATTGGGACGCATCCGGCCGCGAATCACAACGCGATCGCAGTGGCGCTCACGTTTCATCGTGCGCTCGGCGCGGCGCGCAAATCGGCGCGCCTGATCTATCTGCGTGATCGGTGGGCCAAGCGCCTGCTGGCGGAAGGGAACGGACGGGTGCAGGTGCTGACGCCACTCGACTCTCCGTGGGGTGGCGGTCTCGGCTTCTTCAACGTGGACGGGTTGGACAACCACGCCCTGGGTAGCTGGCTGGTTGGTCAGCATCGCGTCGTGCAGACGCCGATCACGCATCAGGAGTTCAAGGGGATCCGCGTGACGCCGAACGTGTACACGACGCTCGACGAGATCGACCGATTCGCCGAGCTCGTGCTTCGGGCCATCAAGAAGGGGATTGCATGATCCGTGTCCTGTTGGCGCTCGTGACGTGCAGTACGGCGCTGTCAGCACAGTCGTTTGAGGGCGAAATCCAGATGCAACTCTCCGGCGCGAAGCCGGGCGACGCGCCCCGGTCGATGGCATACGCCACACGACGTGGGGCGGTACGACTCACCGCGGCGGGCATGCCAGGCGGGGTGGTGATGCTCATCCCGACGGGGGAGCGCACGCTCTACATGCTCCTGCCGGCGCAGCAGTCCTATGTGGAGGCACCGGTTCCGGCAACGAAGGCTCCGGACGGGCCGCCGCCCGTGGCGAAGCGGACAGGCCGGACGGAGACCATCGCCGGTGTGTCATGCGAGCATGTCACGGTTGGCTTGGCCAACGGGGTGGCCGACGTCTGTCTTACCACGGCCCTTGGCCCTTGGCTGAATCCGCTCCGGTCGGTCGGGCAGGCAGCGGGGGGCGCGGCGACCCTGTGGGAGCAGGCGCTTGGCGCGGACGGTTTTCCGCTCAAGGTGGTCCTCCCGGACGGGACCGTGTCGATGGAGGTGGTGAAGGTCGAGCGAAAACGGCTCGCGCCCGCGCTCTTCGAGATTCCATCGACGTACGTGAAGATGACCATGCCGGCACGCCGATAGGCTGGCCGGTTGAAACCCGGCCGCCGATTTCGCAGTAGGGAGGCGCGAGGGTCCGATCCGGGCGCTCGCGCCTGTCGTTTTTGCTCTGGAATTCAGGAGGCACCATGTTCTCCATGCTGATCGGTTTTGCCGTCGCGATGCTGCTCGCCACGTTCCTGCTGCAGTCGTCGCGCCGGTTTGTCCGGACTCGGCTGCGCTACGTCGATGTCGTGCAGCGGGGCATCGTGCCGTGGATGGCCGGCGGCGTCGTGTTTCTGCTTGCGTCGGTACTGTCGCCGTTGATCCCGTTCTTCGGGCTGGGGACGGCGCTGACGGCTGGCGTCGCGGTTGGTACGGGGGTCGCTGCCGGTGTGCGTGACATCCGCTCTGGTTCCGGGATGCTGTACCGCTGATGCTCGACCACTGACGGCTGACGGCTAACGGCTGACGCTGCTTGGGCGTAGTGGTGATGGGCGATACACTTCGACATGACCGCCATCACCCCGGGTTCATCGCCTGTCGAGACGGCGCCATCACCACGAGCCATTGCGTGGGTGGCGCCGTTTGTCGTCTTCATGCTGTGGCTCGCCATCGCGCCCGCTTTCGCGATCCCCCAGCCGTGGGAATCGGTGGCTCGCGTCACGGTGCTGGTCGCGGTGATGGCCACCGTGTCACGCGATGTGATCCGCACCCTGCGCATTCGCTACGCGCTCTCCAGCACCCTCCTCGGCCTTGCCGTCTTTGCGCTGTGGATCGCGCCCGATCAGCTCGTGCCGGGGTGGCGCACCCACTGGCTGCTGCAAAACGATGTCACGGGCCGACTCACGACCTCGATTCCGGCGGCGGAGCTGGCCAATCCGTTCGTCGTCATCTTACGGGTCGTGCGCGCGGCCCTGCTGGTGCCGATCCTCGAAGAGCTCTTCTGGCGCGGCTGGCTCCCGCGGTGGCTGATCAATCCGTCCTGGCAACAGGCGCCGCTGGGGATGTACACCACGCTGGCATTCGTCGGGACCGCGCTCCTCTTCGCTGCGGAACACGGGCCGTATTGGGATGTCGGCTTGCTGTGTGGGGTGATCTACAACGCCTGGATGTGGAAGACGAAATCACTCGGCGATCTCGTACTCACGCATGCCGTTACGAATGCGGCGTTGTCGGCATATGTACTCGCCACGGGAGATTACACCTACTGGCAGTGACGTTACTGCTCCCGAATCAGCATCGCCTTCGGCCCCGCGAAATCGAGGAGCATGACATCTCCCTCGCCATGCATGATGCGCACGGAGGTGGAGTGGGGTGACGCCGGATTGTCGGTGTGGAGAACGTCGCCATCGAGGCGATACACCAGGTCGATCACCTGATCACGTCCCCCGACGTCGACGTGATAGCGCAGGGTTCCCCCCTGACAGAACTCCATGCGCACGCCCGGCGCGAAGTCGAGTGACGGGTCGGCCCGGAGCAGGCGCCAGATGCCAAGAATCCAATCCGCAGTCATGAGCGAAGGATCACCTTGCAGGATCGCATGCACCAGCGGTGGGCTGTGGGGTGTGGTGGCGTCCACGACCTCCGTCCCCTACACTCCGCGCATGATCGGATTGTTGCGTCGTCTCGTGTTGTTCGCCGTCCTGTGGCCAGCTCTCCTGCGCGGACAATCCGCCCAGGGTGCGGGGACATCTCCGGCGGTAGCGATCGTCGACCACGCCGCGTTCGATGCACTCCTGCGGGCGCACGTGCGCGATGGGCTCGTCAACTATGACGCCTTCGCTGCCGCACCGGCCTTCCGAGACTACCTCGCGTCGCTGGATCGCGTGCAGCCCGCGCTCCTGGAGGAGCAGGAGCGGCTGGCGTTCTGGCTCAATGTGTACAATGCGTTCACGATCCAATTGATCGTGTCGCATGGTGAGCGCGCGTCGATTCGCAACATCAATCGCACCCTCGGCGTGCTGCAACTCAAGGGGCCATGGAGTGAGCCGATCGTTCGTGCGGCTGGGAGACGGCTGACCCTCGACGAGGTCGCGTATCGGATCATCCGCAAGGAGTTTGCGGATCCCCGCGTGTATGCGGCCATGACGCCGGCGGCGCGAGGGGGGCCGCCGCTGCGAAGCGAAGCGTACACGGGGGCCCAGCTCGATGCCCAACTCGAGGATCAGATGCGCCGATTCCTCGGCAATTGGCGACAGAACCGCTTTCGGGCCGGCGTGGCCTCCCTCAGTCCCGTCATCCTGAATCATCGTCAGGACTTCGGCGGCAGCCGAAAAGAACTCGGCGCCTTCCTCGCCGAATACTTCTCGGGCGAAGACCGGCGCCAATTGCAGTCTGGGGAGTTCGTGGTGCGTGCGAATCGATTCGACTGGGCGCTCAATGCCCAGTCGCGTCGCTGATTACGCCGCGGCGTCCTTCACCGCGAGCCGCGTCCGGAACCCCTGCAGCAGGGTGGGGTGACTGGCCAACCGCCGCTGGAGCGTGCGCAGGTTCATGCCCAGCAGCGCGGCCGCCTCGGCGCGGTTGCCCTTGGCGCGAATGAGCGCTTCGCGAATCAGGGTCCGTTCGGCGAATTCGAGGTCCAACGACGGGAGGAAAATCCCGCGGTCGACCGCCATCGGGTGCTGCTCTGCGCTGGTTGTCATGTCTGCCACTTCAGCCAAGGTCATCGGAAATCCCCGGAGCTCTGACGGCCGCATGATGCCGGCCTTATGGGTTACCCGATGAAAGTGCGTACGATTTGTAACGGTCCCAATTGGACCTAAGGGCAATGTGACAGGTAGCACCCGAACAAATGCCGATTTCCGTTGCGATTGCTTCGCTACTCCGTCGACACGGAAAGCGGCCTCGTTCCTTCCATTCCACCTAGGCATACATGCCAGCAGCACTCAAGGCCCGCCTCGCGCGGGCCCGTGATCGCGTCCGGCGTCGGCTTCGCGCCGAAGCCGAGGCGGTT
>JBDKIJ010000115.1:0-8580 GCA_039797155.1 Gemmatimonadota bacterium
GCCCTCGAAGTTGAACGTGCCGGTCGAGGACCAGCCATGCTCGTCATCGCCGATGAGGCCACGAGACGGATCCGCCGACAGCGTGGTCTTGCCGGTGCCGGACAGGCCGAAGAAAAGCGCCGTGTCGCCCTCGGCGCCAATGTTGGCCGAGCAGTGCATCGACAGAACGCCCTGCTTGGGGAGCAGGTAGTTCATGACGGTGAACATCGACTTCTTGAGTTCACCGGCGTAGCGCGTACCGCCGATCAGAATGGCGCGCTCGGCGAGGTTCAGCACAATGAAGGTGCCCGTACGCGTGCCATGCTTCGCCGGATCGGCTTGGAACTCCGGCGCGTGATACACGGTGAAGTTCGGCAGGAACGTCGCCAATTCCTCCACCGCGGGGCGGATGAACATGTTCCGCACGAACGCCGCATGCCACGCATTCGGCAGGATGTAGCGCACCGAAAGGCGCGTGGCCGAATCGGCGCCGCAGTACAGGTCCTGTACAAAGAGTTCACTGCGTGCATTGAGGTACTGTTGCACGTCGGCCTTCAGTGTCGCCCAGTGTTCCGGCGAGATCGGCTGATTGACCTTGCCCCAGTCGACGTCCGCTTCGCTCCCGGGCTCCTTGACGACGAACTTGTCGTTCGGAGAGCGGCCCGTATGGGGCGACGTGACGGCCACGAACGGACCCATGTCCGCCAACGTCCCCTCACCGCGACGGATCGCCGCTTCAATGAGCTCCGGCGCCACGAAATTCCAGTGGACCTCACCCTGGGGCACGATCCCCTGGGGAGCGAGCCCTTGGGCATTGGCGCGAACGGGAGTCGACGGAGAAAGCTCAGTCGCCATGCTACGACCCTCACGAAAACGGACAAGCGGCACCGGCGACGCACCGGGGGGCGGTGCGACGGCGTGCCGCAACGATGCCAACGGATGACGGCGCGAAAGACACGCGCCCGAACGCGGAACAGGGGCCGAGCAGCACCCTTGTCACGCGGAACCCCGTAAAATCGCCTTTCGACCCTCCGACCTCAAGTTCCCAACGGGGCTTTTGGGGGCCAAGGGCCATTACGTGCCGACCCTCATCCCGGGTCAGAGGATGACGTCGGGCCGGGCACCGAGGAGGAATTGCATCGTCTGGGCATCCCGGTCACTCGGGGTGACGATGGTCGGCGCACCGAACATCACGTCCTGCGCGGTCAGGCTGTGCCCTCCGATACCGAGCGCATGCCCGAACTCGTGCGACACGATGGCATCAAGAGCGGTCTGGGTTGAGGCGCGTCCGACATCGATGCTGATCAGGACAGATGCCGTCGTCGGCGCCCCATTCGCGGCAAGGCGAACGGCACGACCTCCCTGCGGGCATATGTACGTGTAGCCGGCGCCGCCGGGGAGGAACGGGCAGGCCGTCGCGGGGGCGAGCGGTACCGGCGCCGTTCTGGCGACGACCACGATATTGGCTTCCGTGATCGAGGCTGCGCCTTCTAGGCGGTACTCGCGAAAGACCGGGAGGGCATTCCATTCGGCGACGGCGGTGGCGACGGCGCTCGCCAGGTCGGGGCCGGAGCCGGCACTGGTTGGGACGATCCACACTTTGACGCGGCTCCCGCTGGCCCATCGATAGACCTGACCGTTGGTCAGCGACGTCGGATCGTACGCGAATCCCGGCCGCGCCAGCGTCGGCGACTCACAACCCGCAACACCCAGCATCGCAGTGGCCACCCACGCCATGCGCATGCGCATCATTACGCTCATCGTGCACTCCGGATACCGATGACCAACCGGGGAACCCATCCGCTACTGACGATCGATCGGACCGTGGTGGCGTTCAGTCGCACGGCACCGACCCGCGCATAGACGAAGGTCCGACGGGTCCCGACCTGATCACCTGGTGGCCGTCGTGCGGCGCTCAGCCCAACCTCGCCCATCGGCGACAGCAATCCCAGATCGCGAAACGGTGGGAGATCAGCCGCGCCTCCCAGCACCGCCGCGCCGCCTTGGGCGTCCCAACGGAATTCGAAACGCTGCTGCTGGAACGCAGCCATAGATACCGAGGCGAGCAGGTCGACTTCTCGCAGTGTCCCGCCATCCCATCGTTGTCCCTGTTCCTGCAACTCCAGCGGATGGACACCGACTCGCAGCTGCACGCCCGTATGAAGCTGCGGATTGACCGGCTTCATGATGCCGATCCCGATGGCGCCACCGATCACACTGGACACCCGCGGTGCCCGCGTGCCATCCAGCCAGCGACTGCCGACCATCCCGGTGACCTCCTGCACGGCGCTCCACGTGCCGAGCGGCGCGCCTTGCGCCACCACCACGCTTGGCGTCAGGCCGCTCATGATGGCTGGTGCGAGGTACGACATCAGGAGCGTTGCTGCACCGCCGGCGAAGCCGCGCAGCAGGCGCAGCATGCGCCCGTCGTTTTCCGCGGGGGTGTCGCCCTTGGGTGTCTCCAGAATCTTCGGTACCTGCGCGAGACGAGGATCGGTCATGATGCGTTGGAAGGCGGCGCTGCCGATCGTCCCCTCGCCGATCAGGTCATGCCGATCGAGATGTGAACCCAGCTTGGCTTTGGAGTCATTGAGGTGAAGGCAGCCGAGTTGATCGAATCCCAGCGTATCGGCGAACTGCTGCCAGACCTCGTCGTACTGCGTTGCCACGTCATAGCCGGCGGCCCACACGTGGGCCGTGTCGAGACAAACGCCCACGCGTGGACGGAGGGCGGACGGGATCCGCTCGAGCAGCGATGCCATCTCGGTAAACGTTGAACCCAGTACCGTGCCCTGACCTGCCGTCAGCTCCATGAGCAGGCGGGTCGGCCCTGGCTCGGCCTCGAGCGCTTCAACGATGCCGTCGGCATTCCGCGCCAAACCACTGGCGCGGTCGTCCATGTAGTTGCCGGGGTGCGACACCAGCGCATCAAGCCCGAGTGCGTGGCAGCGCCGTAGTTCGGCGCGGAAACTGGCAACGGAGCGCGCACGGAGTTCCGGATCGGGCGAGGCCAGATTGATCAGGTAGGAATCGTGCGCACAGATCCACCGGACGTTGGTGGCGGCCATCCCCTCGCGGAAACGCGCGGCCTCCGTGGCCTCGATCTCCCGCTCGGCCCAACGATTCGCCTGCTTGGTGAAAACCTGAGCGCCCGTCGCACTGATTTCCCGGGCGCGAGCAGCGGCTTCCCACGTACCACCGGCGATCGAGACGTGGGCACCCAATGGCGCGGGATCACGGGTCCAATCGCCGGCATCCACCGTGATTGGCGCGGAAATCGATGGCGCCTTGACGGTGACCTTCTTGGTAGTCTTCGCAGTGTGCTTGGCTGGCATGAGGAACACGAGGCGTGAGCGATGGGCGCGCGAACACGCCCAGGAAACACATTACCGTTGGCGGCGGAGCCACTCGAGCGGATCCACGGCGCGCCCCTTGGGGCGGATTTCGAAGTGCAGATGTGGTGGCAGCTCCGGGTCGGCGGCCCCCACTGTACCCAGCACCTGACTCTTCGTGATCTGTTGACCGCGTCGTACATCCACGCGAGACAGCGATCCGTACACCGAGTAGTCGCCGCCACCGTGCTGCACGATCACCGTGGGGCCATACGTCCCGACGGATTCGGCCAGCATCACCTCGCCGGCGGCAATGGCGCGCACCGGCGTGCCGACGGTCGTACCGATCCCGATGCCATTCCAGCGCGTGGTCGTGTTGTTCGGATTGATCACCCGACCGAACCGGTACAGGATGGTCCCGTCCACGGGCCAATCCAGCTTGCCGAGGTCGGTCGTGCGAATCGTTGATGGCGCGAGGGGCCGGGCATTGGGCGCCGTCTCCGCGCGACGGCGTGCCGTCTCGATCGTGGAAATCGCGTTGGTGATGCGGGATTCGTCGCGCGAGAGCTGCGCCAACCGCGCGCGCATCTCGACCGCGGATCGCTGGACCGCAGAGAGATTGCGCTGCCGCGCCATTTCCAGGTCGGCCAAGCGGCGGGCCTCCACGTCCTTCTCGCGTCGATTGCGACTCACATCGTCCTGCAATTGGGTGAGGCGCTCTCGCTGATTGACGATCTGGTCGCGGAGCCCCTCGACCCGATGGACGAGTCCCCGGTCGCGGAGGGCGAGATCGTGCAGATACCGGTATCGGGCCACGAGACCGGCAAACGACTGCGCCGACAGCATCGCTTCCACATCGTAGAGGCTGCCGCGCTTGTAGATCTCGGTCATGCGCTGCTGCAGGGTGCCGCGCTTGTTGACCAGCTCCTGTTCCGCGGCATACAGACTGCTGCCGGTCCGGATGACCTCGTCGTTAATCGTTTCGAGTTGCGTGTCGAGCGCGCGCACCAGACGCTCGGTGGTGCGCCGTTGCGCCTCGAGGTTATTCACCTCATCCGCAATCGACCGTACGTTGCGCTGGAGGTTGTTCATCTGCGCTTCGAGATCGGTCCGTTCGCGGCGGAGCTTGTCCAATTCCTCCTGCTGTTGCCGCAATCGCTGCTCAGCGGAGGTGGACCCGCTCGAACGCGGCGGTTGCGCCGCTACGCTCTGCCCCCACGCCGTCACCGGGACCCACAGCCCTGCCAACGCCAGGAGGGTGGACCCCATGGCCGCGCGCGTCACCTCTGCGTGCCAACGGCGGCGCATGGACCGCATCGTCATCCCTGTGGGACGTCGCGCAGGTGCCGCCCGATGGACAGCCAGCTGACCAGCAGCCCCAACACGCCGCCGGCGAGCAACCCGAGCAGCATCTGCCCGAACGAGAAGTAGCGGGTCTGCATGACGGTCGAACTCACGAGCGTGCTGGTCACCCACGTGAGCAGCAGGGCCACACCCCCTCCCACCAAGCCCTTGATGGCGCCGTCGAGCAGGTAGGGCAGGCGGATAAATCCGTTGGTGGCGCCAACGAAGCGCATGATCTCGATCTCGCGCGCGCGGGCCAGGATTGACATGCGGATAGTGGATCCGATGATGATCACGGCCACGAGCGCGAACACGCTGCCGAGGACCGTGCCGGCCACCCCGACCACGTTGCGAATGCGGTAGAGTTTCTCCACCCACTCGCGTCCATAGCGTACTTCATCGACGATGCCATACCGACGCAACCGTTCGGAGATCTTCTCCACCTGGGCCGGATCGCGCATCCCCGGCTTGAGCCGCAGCTCGACCGAGCCAGGGAGGAACACGCCGTCCATGACATCGCGGAACTCCTCGAGCTCGGCGCGCGCCCGTTGCAGCGCGGAATCGGGCGACACATAGCCGACGTCCGCGACTTCCGGCATCCGATTGAGCGCCTGCATCAGCTCTTCGACGTCTCCGTCGGAGGCCTGCTCGATCAGGAAGGCCCGGACCTCGACACGGTCCTCGACCTCACGCAACGCCTGTTGAATGTTGAGCGCAACGAGCCCGAACAATCCGAAGGCGTACAGCGAAAAGGCAATCGTGACGGCGCCGAGGATCCCGAGGAGGGGCGCTCGATTGAAGGCCAGCCGGACCTCCCGAAAGGCCAGCGTCATCGCCTGGCCCTCAGATCGACGAGTAGGCGCGCCATGTCGTTCCCGTCGTATACCAATTCGCCGCGTTCCAGTTCGATGAAGCGTTGCCCCGAACGGTGAATCATCGCCACGTCGTGCGTGGCCATCAGGACGGCGGTGCCTTTGGCGTTGATTTCCCGCAGCAACATGTAGATCGCATGGGTGGCGCGATCGTCCAGATTCCCGGTGGGTTCGTCGGCCAGCAGCAGGAACGGTTCATTGGCGAGCGCGCGGGCAATCGCCACGCGCTGCTGTTCACCACCGGACAATTCGTGCGGGAAGGCATCAAGTTTGTGCCCAAGGCCGACCTGCCCCAGCAGCTTCACCACCCGCGGCGTGATCACCGCATTGGAGACGCCCGTCACCTCCATGGCGAAAGCCACGTTCTGCGCCGCCGTTCGATCCGGAAGGAGCCGGTAATCCTGGAAGACGATCCCCAGCCGTCGGCGCAGCTTCGGAATTTCGCGGGGGCGAATGCTGGAACTGGTATAGCCCGAGACGCGGAGATCCCCACTGGACGGCTGCTCCGCCATCGACAGCAGGCGAAGTAAGGTGCTCTTCCCTGCGCCGGAGTGCCCGACGAGGAAGACGAACTCGCCCTTCTGGATCTCGAACGACACGTCGCGCAACGCCATCCCGGACCGGGGATATTCCTTCGAGACGTGCGCAACGCGAACGATGCCCGACATCGCTACTCCAATCCCGCGGTGGGAAGTGTCGTGAGAGCCGGTGACGGGGATCGGATGCCTTCACTCTCGATCACCGCTGAGGCCGCCTTTTCGAGGATAACGGCCGAACACGACGGGGAGAAGGACTCGGCAGGATGTCGATCCCTCACCCGATCAGGCACGCGGCTTCGTGTCGGTGTCCAGCCGCATGATGCGAATGATCTCCGACGGGGCCGCACCGGCCACATCGCGCAGGACCACGCCCCCACGCGGCAGGGTGTCATCGATCCGCAATTCGGCAATCTCCGACCGGCGATCAGTCACGATCCGCACTAGCTCCCCCTCGCTGACCAGCCGGATCAAGGCATCGTCGGCGCGCATGAGCACGAGGGGCCCGCGCTCCGGATCGCCCTTTCTCGTGCCGAAATACCCCACGACCTGCAGCGGCGGGGCAAAGCCGCTGAACATCCCGAGTTTCCGATTCCCACCCGGTCCGCCAGGACCTGATGGACCGCGTCCCGTCGTACTCATGTTGTCCCTCGCACGGAGCCCGGTACCGTATATCCGCCATCGCGTGGCATGATCAATCGCCGCCCGGCCAGACGCGTGAGCTGCGCGCCGGTACGATCCTCGTCCATCGACAGGATCGACGCGACCGTCGCGGTCGTGACGGGGCCGTGATCGCGCACCACTTCCCAATGGGTGCGCTCGTCATCGTCCACGTGGCCGAACAACTCGGCTTCTCCCTGATGCCAGGACACGAGGGCCAAACCATGTCGTTCGAGGACGGATTCAATCGGATCCAGATGGCTGTCGGACAACCCGCGAACGGTGAGATAACCGCGTGGGCCATCCACGTCACTGTAGCGCAGCAGCAGCTTGGCCACGA
This sequence comes from Gemmatimonadota bacterium, assembly GCA_039797155.1. Lineage (GTDB taxonomy): Bacteria > Gemmatimonadota > Gemmatimonadetes > Gemmatimonadales > Gemmatimonadaceae > Gemmatimonas. The sequence goes on from JBDKIJ010000115.1 coordinate 7,064, forward strand.
TTTCGTCGGCACAGGAGAAATCGAGCAATTGCACCTGCGAAAAATCGATAGTGGTCACAATCGGCGCCCCGATTTCCTGTACCTGCCGTTCGATCGCGCTCCGCACGGCCGCGCCGGTCGGGCGCGTGACCAGATTGGAGTACAGATCACACACCGAACCACGCAACACGGTGCCCAGATCGATATGCATCATCATCGGGTCCCGCGGCCACGGGCCGATGCGGCGGCCCCCCTGGGACGAGCTGGCACTTCGCTCTCGAGCCGTTCGGGGATCAGGATCTGCATCTGTGCACCAGGGAATGCGGCGAGCCCCTCGGTCATGGGCGCGTCATCGTCCCACCCCTGCGCAATCACGATGCGCGCCGTGCCACTGCGCACGGACATCTTGCCGTTCCAGCGTCCGATGAATCGGCGGATGCCAGCGAGCCCCTGACCGCGCCCGGCGTCGCCGTGACGAAACCGGCTGTGCGCGCGGACGACCGCATCTTCGAGGGCGGTCGCGTCGCCCCAGCGGTCGCTGCGGCGGTGCGCGGGAGTGCTCTCCAGCGATCGACGGAACCCGACCCCCGCGTCGCAGACCGCAATCTGTACCACGCGTCGGCCCAGCGTCTTCGCGTAGTTGTACGTCTGCACGGCCACCCATCCGCCCGTTCCCGCATGCTCGACGATGTTCTGGCAGGCTTCGCTGAGCGTCATGCCGAACGCACCGGTCACCGCTGCATCCAGATGCAACTGGCCATGCAGAATGTCCGCGGCCTTCTGCTGGATGCGCCCCACGACCGCGTGGACATCATCGCTTTCGGTGATGGGCGTGACTTCGAGCAACACGTTCCGCTCGTGCTCAGCACGTTGGCGCGGGACCTCGCCGAGCAACTCGTACACGCTGGCCGCATGGTGCACGAACCCTGCGCGCTGCCAGTACGAGAGGGTGTCGTGCAGCTCGGGGAGCGCGAAGGTCATCGTATCGTCCGGCCGTGACTGCGGCAAGCAGAGGAGCGCCGTCAGGCCAAAGGGCGACGCCCACCGGACCTTGCGGCCGTCCACGAGCACCTTCGATCCCGCCGGGATGGCGGCGAGGTCCGCGAAGACCTGTTCGAAGGTGTGTTCGTCGAGCGACGCAGGCAGGCTGATGACGGCGGTCACGGAGTGCTCAGCTCTCCACGGAGGTGCTGCGCGAGCCCGGTCGCGCCCCGATGTTCGACATTGCGCGACGCCGCGTGACTCGCGGCTGCCATCGACTCCGTCAACTTATCACCGGCAAGCAGCCGCGAGAAATTGGTGGCACCCCACACATCGCCGCATCCGGTTGGATCCCCTGGACCGTCAATGCGTGTCGGGACGGACGGCACCAGTGCCGTGCGCACCGCCCCCAGCGCACCGGCGCCGCCTCGGGGCGAGGTGACCAACGGGGCCGCGCGCGCCCGACGTGGCGGCAGGTCGGCCAGCCGCTCCACCCCGGGCGCCGTGAAATACACGGAGCCGCGCTTGCCGAGGGTCACACACAGCATCGACGTTCC
>JBDKIJ010000116.1:0-3194 GCA_039797155.1 Gemmatimonadota bacterium
ACCGCGCACAACACGGCGGCGACGATGCCCGGGGTCGCACGCCCCCAGTGCTGAACCCAGCTACCTAGTACGGGGCCGAGGGCGACGCCGGCGTTCGTCGCCGCCGATAACCACCCGAGACTTTTCGCACGATCCTCCGGCTTCGTGGCATCCGCCACGTATGCCTGAATCACGCTTACGGTGCCGCCTCCTGCGCCCTGCACGATGCGCGACAGGAAGAGCACCCACAAACTGTCGGCGTAGGCGAAGACGAGAAACGCGATGGCGCTTGAGGCGAGTCCGACCATCAGCGCAGGGCGCCGTCCGTACCGATCGCTGAAGCGCCCCCAGATCGGCGCGCTGAGGAGCTGCGCGATGCTGAACGAACTGACGAGCAAGCCGACCACAAAGCCGCCGGCCCCCAGCGACTTCGCGTAGAAAGGGAGGAGTGGCAGCACCATCAACATCCCCAGCATGTCGATGAAGGCCGTCACCATGAGGACGGCCAACTTCGCGAATGTCGTTTGCTGCGCGCTGGGTTCGGTCATTCGGTGCGGCCGAGGGCAGCCGGGGGGACGCTGCGTCCCACCACACCGGCCAACGCAATGATCGTCAGGACATAGGGAATCATTTCCACGAACTGGCTCGGCACGAGTTGCGCGCCCTGCAGTTGGATCTGCAGCGTCTCCGCGCCGGCAAACAAGAGACACGCCAGCGCCACGCGCACCGGTTCCCATCGACCAAAGATCACCGCGGCCAGCGCGATGAATCCGCGCCCCGCGCTCATGCCGTCGGTGAACTGATGCTGATCAAGTGCGAGATACGCGCCGCCCAGGCTTGCCAACGCGCCGGCGAGATAGAGGCCCTGATACCGGAGCGCTTGCACCGGCACGCCCAGTGATGCGGCGGCTTCCGGCTTCTCGCCCACCGCGCGAATGCGCAGGCCGAAGGCGGTTCGATAGAGCACCCACCCGAGCGCAGGCAACGTGACCAGGCCAATCCACACCAATGGATTCATCACGCTGCCCATCAGTGCGCTGCCGGCGCCTTCACCGCCGAACCCCGGGACACGCGGCGAGTTGCTGCTGCTGTCGAACACCAGACGGAGAAAGAATCGTGTGGCGGCAACGACGATGAGATTGATCGCGACCCCCACCACCACCTGGTTCGCACGAAAGCGGAGCGTCGCAATCGCGAGGAGTGTCGTCACGATGCCGCCGGCCATGAGCGCGCCGACGAGTCCCGCCCACGCCGAGCCGCCATAGTAACTGCCCAAGGCAGCGCCGAACGCTCCAGACAGCAACAACCCTTCCAGGCCGAGGGCAATGACACCGACCCGCTCCGACATCACGCCACCGGCCGCCGCAAGCAGGTACGGAATGGCGATACGCACCACCTGCAACAGGATCGTCAAGGCGATCATGCGACCCCCGCACCGCGCGACGTCCGCGAGAGGCTGGCCGTGACGGAGGCCGCTGCCGCGCGAATCTGACGCTGCACTTCCGGGACGGCCGTCGCCACCGAGAGAATGACCACCGCCGTGAGGATATCCGTCAGCTGCTTGGGTACGAGCGCGTTCACGGCCAGCCCGCCCTGTGAGAGCGTGGCGAACAGTAGCGCTGAAAGCAGAATGCCGATCGGATGATTCCGACCCACGAGTGCGACGGCAATGCCAAGGAAGCCGGCACCGCCGGCAAACCCTTCTTCGTAATAGCCCTTGTAGCCGAGGACGAAGTTGGTACCACCCAACGCCGCGAGCGCACCGGAGAGCGCCATCGTCACCAGCAGCACACGCGGCACCTTCACCCCACCGTACTCGGCCGCATCAGGCTGCAGCCCGGTGGCGCGGAGTTCGTAGCCGCTGCGGGTGCGGAAGAGATACCACCAGGCGCCTACCGCGGCACATATGGCGAAGACGATGGTCGTGTTCGCCGCGCTCCCGCTGAACATCGGGATTCCATCGGCGAAGCGTGGCATCATCCCCGCACCAATCGATGGGGTATGCAGCGTTTCCGGCACATGGATCTTGGCGGACACGAGCCAGTTCAGCAGTGCGAGGACGATGAAGTTGAGCATGATCGTCACAATCACTTCACTCGCGCCAAATCGCGCCCGTAGCACACCGGGGATCGCTCCAACCAGCGCACCCGTGGCCAGCGCACTGGCGACACAGAACGGGACGGCGAGGAGCGCCGGCGTCCCGACTGGCATCAGCAACCCCGCCATCGCGGCGCCAAAGCCGCCAGCGGCCAATTGCCCCTCGGCGCCGACATTGAACAACCCTGCCCGCGCCGCGAGGGCAAACGCGAGACCCGTGCAGGTGAGCGTCGTGGCCTTGTACAGGACCTGACCGATGCCGTAGGCATTGCCCCACGTTCCACGGACCAGCAAACCGAACACGGTGGCCGGAGACTCGCCAAACGACAGAATCAGCAGGTCACCCGCCACCGCGGCGATGCACAGCGCCACGATGGGCGGCAGAACCGCTTCCATGATCTGCGAACGCTGCAGGTGATGCATCGCACCGCCGTCGGGGCGCGTCATACGGTCGCTCCGGTCATGTAGGGCCCGAGGCGCTCTGCCGTGCACTCGGCGGCCGGCATCACCGTCACGAAGCGTCCACCGTACATCACGGCAATGCGATCAGAGAGCGCCAGCACCTCGGCGAGATCAGCACTGATCAGGAGAATCGCTTTCCCGGCATCTCGCGCGGCGCGCAATTGCGCATGGATGAATTCGATTGCACCCACATCGACACCGCGCGTCGGTTGGGCGGCCAGGAGACAGCGAAACGGCCGACCCATTTCGCGGGCAATCACGATCTTCTGCTGATTGCCACCGGAGAGCGCCCGCGCCGGGAGCGATGCCACGGGGGGACGAATGTCAAACTGCGCGATCTGCGTCACGGCATTCTCGGCGATACGATCGCGTGCGAGTGTACCGCGGCTCGCAAAACGATGCTGCTGTCCCAGCACCAGATTGTCGGCGATCGAATAGTCCAGGATCAGTCCGCGCCGATGCCGGTCCTCGGGAATATGCGATAAGCCCGCGTCGGCGCGCGCGCGGACGTCGTCTCCGCTCAGGTCGTGATCGTCAAGCCGGATCTGCCCTTGCAACACTGGCCGCAGCCCCGCGATCGCCTCGAGGAGTTCCGTCTGACCGTTGCCTTCTACGCCGGCGATGCCGAGGATCTCGCCCGCCCGCACCTCGAAGGA
>JBDKIJ010000117.1:0-5220 GCA_039797155.1 Gemmatimonadota bacterium
CCATCACGCCAGTCCCACGTGGACCAAGTGGACGGTACCAGAAGCTTCCGAGCTGTTCCGGCGGCATCAGCTGACCGGTCCCATCTGGGACTTGGAAGATCGCATGGAACGGTTTTGATAACCCACCCCAAAGCGTTCCATCCCCTCACGACGGCATGAGCAGCTCCTCGAGCGCCAACCGGGTCTTCACGGGAACCGCAGCCTCATCGAAGTACTCCGCCACCACCGTGATCGCATCTGCGGCGTTCGTGATATTCAGGTGGCGCAACAAATAGCGCACGTCATCGAGATCCTGAAATTCCGCGCCTAGGCGCATCGCCATGCATTTCATGGCCAGCAGGTAGGACGGATGCGCGACAAACACCGTCAGATGCGGTAGCTCCAGCCACGATGTGAACTGCCCCCGATCGCTCAGCCATCCCTTCACGGCATCGTTGAGCCAATCGGATGGGACGTCCGCGCGCATCGCAACGCGCGCGGCCGCTTGTCGAACCCGCGCGGACGGTTGGAACAGCGCGTCCACATCGCGTGTCGACGCGCGCGCGCCGAGTGCGAGGCACATGACCGCCCCACCAACCAGATACAGCTCCGCGTGCGTCTCGGTGGTCGCGAGCTCCTGATCAAGCAGTTCGAGCAGTCGCTGAATGTCCTCACGGCTGAGGAGCGGTCGCGCGCTCATTGACGACCGCCCAGCGTGGTATCGATGAACAGGTTCCGCCGCTTGAAGGCCGGTGGACTCACCCGGAGCAAATACGGGCGGAGACTCCGCATCGGCGTTGCGAACCACGGCGTCTTGACCGGCTCAATGGATGTGACCCATTCCGGGGGGGCGACGCCTACACGATGCGCCGCCGTCTCTACCATGGCGGCCACGTAATTGGCGTGCCAAGAGGTAAGCCCCGATGGCGGCGGCGTCTCAACGAGCCCGCGGAAATCGATGGCGGCGCATCGGCTCAGCATGTCATGCAGCTCCGCAAACACGAAGGCCGGGGCCTCCGAGCTCTTCAGCGCCCCGGTCAGGGCCGCAAACCGGCCGGCCTCATCCGGAAGCGCCCGAGACAACATGTAGCTGGACACATCCATACCTGCCGCGGTGGCCAGCCGGCGAAGCCGCGCCTTGTCTCGGGGCGATATGCGGATCTGTAGCTGGGAGGTTTTTGCGGGCATCCTACAATGTTCCAGACTTTTAGACCTGTGTCAATACATATGTAATGACATAAAAGGCTACATAAACAAGGGTCCTCCGCGCCGCGCCACCGTGCGTGCCATGTACGGAAACGCGCCCCAATATTTGTCTTCACTGCTCAGGATATTGAACCGCGAACCCCTGTCTGACTCGTCGCCGCGACCACTTCATCCGAGAAATGCACCATGACCCTGCACCCGACCGGAATCGCCCTCGCTGCGCTCGCCTGCTTCGTCAGCGGATTTCTCTGGTTTGGCCCGAAAACGTTCTTCCCCGTCTGGTGGAAGGCCATGGGTCGTACCGAACCGCTCGATCCACAGCGCTTCAACATGGCGAAGGTGTTTGGTGGCACTCTCGCGGCAATTCTCGTGCAGGCGTTCGTCTGTGATGTGATCCTGTCGGCAATCCGTATCGGCTATCCCGCGCTCTCGGTGGGTCAGGGCGCCGCGTGGGGTTTTCATCTTGGGCTCGTGGCCGCCGCGCCATCCCTGTCACACCGTCTGTTCGCGGGTCATGGCTTTACGGTGTGGATCATCGAAGTGGCGAATGACATCCTCAACTTCACCATCATGGGCGCCATCCTGGTCGCGGTCGGATAATCCCATGGGCTGCATGGACTCGCACTGATGCCACATACCGAAACCGACAACGCCCGCCCCTTTCTCCCGGCCCGTGATCTGGCGCGCAGTGTCCGCTTCTATGAAGCGTTGGGCTTCCAGAAGCTCCTGCACGGTCAAGTTGCGATCTTCGCCGCCGGCGACAGTCGATTCATCCTGCAACCCTACGCCAATGAGGAGTGGGCGCAGCACTGCATGATGCAGCTGATGGTGGATGACCTCGATGCATGGTGGGCACACCTCGAGACGCTCGACTTGCCCGCTACCTTCGGCATTCCCGCGCCAAAACCGCCGGCGATACAACCGTGGGGGCTCCGCGTCGCCTATCTCGTCGATCCGTCCGGAATCCTGTGGCATATCGCCGAACGCCGTACGGGCAACCCGGCGGATTGACATGCACGCCGATCCGTTTCAACAGCATCCTCGTCGATCATCAGGACAAGGCGCTACCTCCCCGACCACGGATCGATCACGGAAAGCCCCGCCGCCATGAACGCGCTGGTGTCGCGTGATGCCACCGTCATTCGGTGTGCCGACGCGATCGCGGCGATGTACCCGTCAGGGGTCGGGAAGCCTTTGCCAACCATCCGCGCAGCCACGGCGAGATCGGCATAGTGCCGAGCCGCCTCATGGTCGAAGGGCACGATGCGGCCACTGAATAGTTCCAGAACGCCGTGGACTCGGGCAGATAGCAACGCCTTGCGTCGGCCATCTGGCAGGGCCCCAATGCCGAAGAGCAGTTCGGCAACCGAGATGCTGGAGAGGAACACCGTCTCCGCCGCCTGTGCATCGAGCCACGTGAGAACCTCCGGGTTTGGCTCAGGTTTGAGCGCTTCGGAGAGCACGTTGGTGTCAAGCAGAATCATTCGAAGCGCAACGGCTCGGCGGGGCGCTCATCCCGCGCCAGCTGATACGCCTTGGTGAGGGCGTCGATGTCGGCATTGGTCAGCCCCATTGTTCGGCTCGCCTCGGCGAGCGCAGTCCCCAGCCGCACTCGACCCTCAGGACGCACGGCAGCCTCAAGGATGGCCCGCATCTCCGCCTCAGTACTGCGGTTATGCTCAGCTGCCCGAACCTTCAGCGCACGATGCACCTCGTCAGGCAGGTTTCTAATTGTAACAGCAGGCATGATATCATCCTCAACTAAACGATGTCGATGAAATCATTTTATGCAGTTTGATATCACTTTTCAAGTGCCGGCTACGGCAACCGGTCAAGAAACCCATCCCCTACATACATCCGGGTGACCCGGCCGTTCTCCTCCACGAAGCGCACCACCTCGCCGATCGCACTGCCACCGCCCGGCGCCATCAGGCGGAATCGCCCATTACCGAGCGGCTCTAGGGTGGACGGCGTACCAATCGCGGTCGCGGTGGGCGATAGCAGCACCAACTTCTCGTTCAACAGCACCACCTGCTGATCGCCCATGGTGTTGCGGTACCACCCCGCAAACCGGCTCCATGTAGGATCCCACGCCACGGCCGGTGCGCTCCGCGCGGTGACTTTCGCGACCGCTGCGCCGACGGTCGCAATCAGCTGCTCGGTGATCTGCAGCGGGTTGGAATCGTTCGTGTTGGTCAGGACAATCACCCCGACCTTGTCGTCCACCTGAAACAACGTCTGCGTGGTGTTGCCGGGGTAGCCGCCGCCGTGCCCGACCCACGTGCGATTGTTAATGCGGTTGAAGTCGAAACCGAGCCCGCTGCCGCTCTGCCAGGTTTCATCAACCGAGCGCACGCGCTGCATGTGACGCCACGACGCACTGCTCAGTACCTGCGCCCCGCCACGCGAGCCTCTACGGAACTGCGCGGACACGAACTTCGCGAGATCCTCAACGTTCGACGTCATCCCCGTTGCCGCCGCCATGCCGCGCGCATCCACGAATGGCAGCACGCTCCGCGACCCATCGGGCATGCGCCGCGTGTAGGGCACGGTCAACCCATCCACATTCTTGTCCACGCTGGTGCTGGTCATCCCCAGCGGCTGGAGAATGTTCTGCTCCACATACGCGGCCCACTTCTGCCCGGTGATCTGCTCCACCAGCAGCCCGGCGACGGCGAAGGCCAGATTGGAATACTTCCACCGCGCATTCGGCGCGAACGCCGCCTGCCGATTGCCATATAGCCGCTTCAGCTCGTCTTCTGTCGGAAAGTTGAACGTGGTCCAGTGATCGCCCGCCTCGCGTTGCAGCCCAGACGTATGATCGAGCAGCTGCTCGACGGTAATCACGCCGTCGTCCTCGCCCGCCGGCTTCGCCTTGAACCACGGCAGATGCTTCTCCACGGGATCATCCAGACAAAGCTTCCCTTCCTCACGCAGCTGCATGATCGCGATCGCCGCGAACATCTTGCTGTGCGACGCGATGCGGAACTTCACCTGCGGCGTCATGGGTACGCGCTTCGCCATATCCGCCCAGCCGAAGCCCTTTGACCACACCAGCTGCTGATCGTAGACCACACCCACCGCCACACCCGGCAACCCGCGATAGGCGAGCTGCCCCTCCATCCACGCCGAGAAGAGGCGCTCAGCCCCAAGCACCTCGGGATGCGATGCCACATTGACGGGTGCGGGGCTGCTCTCCTGAGCAGATGCCATGCCCGAGGGCACGGCCATGGCCAGCAGAAGGGTGAACTGTACGGTGCGCGCACGCACCATCCGCCGCAGGTGAGTGAACCGGAACATTGGGAAGCCCGTGGAAGGAGGACGATGCCCGTAAGGTGTGGCCATGTGGCGTGGCCGTGTCGTGTGATGCAGTCAGCCGATCGGTAAGTTTGTGGCACGATCATGCACTCTGCCACCCTGCTCCCAACGGCGCATCGATTCGAAGCCCTGGACGCCCTCCGAGGATTCGCGTCGCTGGCGATCGTGCTCTTTCATCTCCACAGCTATCGCGGCGGATATCTGGCTGTGGATTTCTTTCTGGTCCTCAGCGGCTTTGTCCTGTCGCATAGCTTTCTCTACGCGGCTACCAGAAAAACTCGGCGCCAGTTCATCGCGCAGCGCATCGCCCGCCTGTACCCGCTGCATCTGTTCACGCTACTGCTGTTCATTGCGGCCACCTGGTTCACGCAGACCAAGCTGCCGGCGTATCGTGACGCGCCCATCCCCGTTCTGGTTCAGCATCTCACGCTCAGCCACAATATCGGGCTGAGTCCATTGGGGGCGACCTACAACTATCCGAGTTGGTCAATCTCGGTCGAGTTCTGGATTGGGGTGCTGTTCTGCCTTCTGGCGCGACGCACCACGGATTGGAGGTTGCTATTGCTACTGGGGTCCGCCGGACTCGGCATCATTGCCCTGTACACCGGTCATCTCGATACCTACCGCGTGAATTACGGATCGGTCGTGAATTCGGGACTGCTCCGCGGCGCCTCGTCCTTCCTGCTTGGGATGGTGGTGTATCGCATCCACCGTATG